>JAFSVO010000035.1 GCA_017444965.1 Clostridia bacterium
AGAAATGAAAAAGAAAAAGGCGTTCCCGAAAATGTTGAAAATTCTGTTGAAAACTTTTCCGGAGCGGCGGCTGCCTTTGAGGACGAAAGAACGAGACGCGAAAGAGTGCTCAGAATTTTAAAGAGTTTACCGTAAGGGCGTTATTTTGACAGATCTCGATATATTTCGACAGGAAACGACAAAAAGACGCGGCAGGGAAGAACGCCTTACCGACCTTTATCGACTTAGTTCGACAGATTTCGACAGACTTCGACTGAATACGCAAATACCGGTCAAAAAACGACAAAACAAGACAGAAGACGACAAAAAGCGGCAAAAAACAAAAGGAGAAACTAATGGATTACTGGCACAAGAAATGGAGATGTCCCTTTTTCGTATGGGACGACAGAGAGCACGTCGCGTGCGAGGGGAAGTGCAGGATAAGCTTTCCCGACGACGCGTCGGCTAAGGAGTTTATGGAGGAATTCTGCGCGAGCGAGCACGGCTGGGAAAAGTGCGCGATCGCCCGGAACAAGCTGAGGTTTTACGAAAGAAAAGATAAGGAGGAAACGGCGAATGTTAAAGAGAAAGCTGTTTGGATCTCTGCGCGAGGAAAATAAAAAGCTGAAGGCAGAGCTTGATACCCTGCGCCGCGGCGCGAAGGAGGCGTCGGACGCCGTAGACGCGATACTTATAACGGCGGCGGGAACGCTGGGCGAAAAGGGCGAGGAGGAGGGCGCCCGCGTGCTTACCCTGCCTTTTCCCGACGTCCGCGAATGCCGTGAAAAATATACCCTTCACGCCGAAAAGACGGACAGTGGGGAAATGAGGATAACTGTCTCCGAAAAGCCGTGAGGGCTTTTCGGAGAGTGAAATACGCGGCAGAGCCGCACGGCGCCGTGAAATAACGCGCCCGAACGGGCACGACGTGAAATAAACGGCTTCGCCGTTCGTGAAATACCGAACTGCGTCCGGCGTGAAGGTATGCGGCGAAGCCGCAAAGTTATATTGTGTTCGCCTCCGAAACTGCGCGAAGCGCAATATAACTTGTCCGTAGGACAAATATAACTGCGAAGCAATTAAACTCGCCGTCAGGCGAATATAACTGCGGCGAAGTAAATCAAACAAAAAAAGACGGCAAAAGCCGTCTTTTTTTGTTTGAAACAATTACTTCGCCGCCGGTCCCCATTGATTGTCGCCGTCGCTGTCCTTTACGAAGTAAACGATAAGGATTATGCAGCCGGCGATGGGGATAAGGCCCATAAGGATCCAGGGCCAGGGCTTGCCTATGTCGTGAAGTCTTCTGACGGATACCGAGATACCGGGGATGAGCAGCGCCAGAGAGATCAGGGTGCCGACTATGGGGATAAAGCACGCGATGAAGCTTACGATGAACTGGAACAGGAACGCCCACCAGAATTCGCTTTTGGTCGCTCTGCCCGTGAAGTTGACGTAGTTCTTGAAGAAGAGCTTGATCGCGTCGACAAACCCGACCTTGCCGCCGGGGCCGACCTGCGCGCTGTCGAGAGAAGCTTTCACGTCGCCGGCTATCTTTTTGGCT
Source organism: Clostridia bacterium (assembly GCA_017444965.1). Lineage (GTDB taxonomy): Bacteria > Bacillota > Clostridia > Oscillospirales > Butyricicoccaceae > RGIG3513. The sequence goes on from JAFSVO010000035.1 coordinate 1,541, forward strand.
TCGTCCTTGACTTCGCCCGCGACCTTCTTCGCGTCTTCCTTAACGTCGCCCGCGACCTTCTTCGCGTCTTCCTTGACGTCTTCGGCGAACTTTTCGGCGCCTTCCTTAAATTCTTCAGTCTTTGTCTTGGTCTCTTCGGCTTCCGCCTTGACTTCTTCGGCTTCGGCTTTTACCTCTTCGGCGACCGCCTCAGCCGCTTCTTCGAGCTTGGCGCCGCAGACGGTGCAGAATTTCGCGCCTTCGGGAAGCTCGGCTCCGCAGAATTTGCAAGTCATGTTCCATACCTCCGTTTTTTTTTAAAGATCCCGGGCTTTTCGCCCTGCCTTTTACCTGATTGTACCATTTTCGTCCCGCGCTTTCAAGCGTTTTTCGACAAAAAAACGACAAAACGCGGAAAGTTAACGCGGAATGAGGAACGCGGATTTAAGCTCCCCGACGGGCTGTCCCGCGTATAAATGGGACAAAAAGGTCGCATCGGACGCGAAAAGGCGCGATTTTTGTAAAAAAATGTTGCAAAATATAAATTGCTCTATTATAATTGTATATACTATCCTTAAAATGGCAAATTATACGTAAAGGTGGAAGAAAATGAAAAGGGTTTTGGGGTTTATCCTTGTCGTCTGCATGCTCGCGGGGGCTGCCGTACCGACGGTTTTCGCCGCCGGCGAAAAGACCTCCGTTTCGCGGAGCATAGCGATAGTTTTCGACAATTCCGGCTCTATGTATCTCGGCAACGGTATGGCGTGGAGCCGCGCGACCTACGCCATCGAGGTATTCGCCTCGATGATGAACGAGGGCGACTCGCTGCGCGTTTATCCGATGCACGAGATAAAGACGAGCGGCGGCGTTTTCAACGAGGATCAGCCTCTTTCGTTCAAGAGCCCTAAGGAGGCGTCCGTGATACGCGGCATTTTCACGGAAAAGCCCGATTCGACCCCGATAGAGACGGTCGAGAAGGCCGCCGAATGGCTTTCGGGAGCGGGCGGCGAACGCTGGCTGGTCGTCGTGACCGACGGCGACACCTTCTACAGAGGCAAGGGCGCCGCCGAAAAGACGATAGGCCGCGACGAGGTGACGCGCGTCCTGCGCGAAAAGAACGAGAGCATGAACGTCCTTTACCTCGGCATCAACACGGGCAAAACGCCCGTTAAGCCCGAGCTTGCGCCCGGCGCCTTCGCCGGCCGTGTGGACATCGCATCGAAAAGCGAGGAGGTGCTCTCAAAGCTGACCGCCATGTGCAACATGATCTTCGGCAGAGACGAGCTTCGCGTTTCGGGCAGGAATATAAGCTTCGACGTATCCCTTTCAAAGCTTTTCGTTTTCATACAGGGTGAAAATATAGCCGGCGTAAGTCTTAAGGATTCCTCCGGCAAGGCGGTAAAGCCCGCCGCAAACGCGCTTAACCCCACGCATCCCGACGGGAACGGCAACGGGATATATCCGAACGCCAAGGCGGACACCTCGCTTCAGGGCACGATAGTCACCTACGGCGAGCTTCCCGCGGGGGACTATTCGCTCGATTACACCGGAAACGCGTCGAGCGTCGGCGTTTATTACGAGCCCGACGTCGATATGCAGGTACAGCTTATAAACCCCGAGGGGAAGGCGGTCAAATCGCAGGACGACCTGATCCCCGGCGACTATCGGATAGAGTACTCGCTGCGCGACGGCAAGACGGGCGAGGAAACGAACTCGCAGCTTCTGGGAAAGACGGAGTTCGAGCTTGAGTACGCGCTCGGCGGCAAGAAAGAAACCAAAAAAAGCGACAGGGCGGGCGCGGAAAAGATAACGCTGAACGCCGACGACGTTTTGAAATTCGACCATATACAGGCAAAATACTTAAGCGGCTATTCGATAAGAAAGACGGGCAAGGACTTCGGGTTCCCGTGGGACCTCGAGGGCGGCATACAGGTAAAAAAGCACGAAGCCGGCAAGCTTGAGCTCAGGCTCTCGGGCGGGCAGAGCGTTTACCACCTTTCCGAAATGCAGGAAGAGACCCCATTTAAAGCCGAGCTTTTCTACGAGGGCGAAAAGGTGACGGGCGAGGCGCTGAAGCTTAACGACGAAGGCTGGCGCTACGATGTGATCGGCTCGAATATCGTTCCCCAGAAAAAAGTACAGGACGATCACGTAGATATTTACTTGACTTATCCCGACGGCGACGCGTCAAAGGTCCAATGCGGAAGGATGACCCTTGTCGTTCAGGCGATCTACGAGCCCGAAAACACCGAGCCTTCCCACGCCGAGGCGGAGGTATCCTTCACGGTCGAAAACGACGTGACGGGGCTTCGCGCCGACATAGAGGCGCCCAAGATGGGCGGCTACACGGCGAAGGAGCTGAAAAACAGCGAGCTGCGCGTAAAGCTGCGTATGGGCGGGCAACACCTTACGCAAGCCGAGATGGACGATCTGAGGGGCGAGGTGACGTTAAGATCGAAGGACGGCGAGATAGCCGTAGTTACCGAAGCCGACTACGAAAACAGCGAGCTCGTTATCAAAACGGCGCAGGACAAGATAAAGACGGGCAAATACACCCTTTCGGTAAAAGCGCAGACGAAGGACCGGATAGGCGAGATCTCCGAGGCGACCGACGAGGCGAGCTTCAAGGTGACGAGCATACCCTTCTGGCTCCTGCTCCTTCTGATACTTCTGGGGCTTATCCTTTTAGCGCTTCTTATATGGTTCATACTTTCGCGCAAGGTGCTTCCGAAAAAAGCGTATATCTCGGAAACGAGCTTTTACGTGCGCGGGAACGTGCAGGGAGACGCCTATCTCAATTACTACAACAGGTTCAGGCTTTTAGATTTCCTTTTTAACAAGCAGACGGCGACGATGTCTGTCGAATCGCCGCAGGGGCCGAGCGGCGCCGAGAACGTCACGTGCAGCGCGATGTTTGAGCTTAGGGCGAGGGACACCCTTTTCAAATACCTGAAAAGCAAGGCGGGCAGTCTTTCGGCGGACGCTTATCCGCAGCGCAGCGTCTCGACCGACGTTAAAAGCATCAACCTCGCGGGGACCGAGATAGAATACAAGGACGGCTCCGCGGTGACGGACGACGGCGTGACCGATCCCTCTCAGCCGGTGATATTCCGCTCGGGCAGCGAGATAGAGATAAGATACGTCGGCATCGCCGGACGGGGCAGAGTGAACGGCGACCTGAGGGTCGTTGTGGACTTTAAGAAATAAAACGAATTAAAAATATAAAAAACGGAGGAAAAGGCATGAACATCGAAAACCTTAAGGAAACCGTAGTAGACGCCCCGACGCTGTTCGTTGGAGTAGGCGGTACGGGCAGCCGTATCGTGCAGAGGGTCGCGGAGATGTGCGGCGAGACGGAGGTAGAGAATATAAGCTTCGTCTGCCTCGACACCAACGTAAACGACCTTAAAAACGTCGACAACAGCCGCGCCAAGCTTTACGCGGTGCAGACGTCGACGACCCAGACGGTCGGCGATTATCTCGATTACGACACCGACGCGCTCAAAAACTGGTTCCCCAAAAACTCGGTCATGTACGACAAGACGGTATCCGAAGGCGCGGGTCAGGTGCGCGCCATTTCACGCCTGGCTTTAAACTCGACTATCAAGACGGGCGCGATAAAGCCCCTTTACGACGCGATAGACGAGCTTTTCCGCAAGGACGGCAAATCGCTTAAGCAGGCGCTTCGCGTTTCCATAGTTTCGACCGCTTCGGGCGGCACGGGCTCGGGCATACTCCTTCCCCTTTCGATGGTCATAAGGGATTACGTAAAGAACAAGTATCCCCAGACGGGCACGCTCGTGCGCGCCATGGTGCTTCTGCCCGAAACGCTCGACAGCGTCATCAAGTCGGCGGTAGAGCGCGACAGTCAGCGCCGCAACGCCTACGCCACCGTCAAAGAGCTGAACGCCTTTATGATGAAGGGCTCGGGCTTCTGCGACATAGACGGCGAGTTCAAAAGGTACGGCGACCTGCATATCGACGTGCCCGTGCCCGGAACGAACAACCGCAAGTCCCTTTCCATTCTGCCCTGCGACTTCTGCTTCCTGCTCGACGGTCAGAATTCCGAGGACAACACGCTCGTCAACGTGAAGCAGTACGAAAAGCAGGCGGCGCTGGCTCTTTACGAGCAGAACATAGGCCCCATGCACAAGGACGCCTTCTCGGTAGAGGACAACATAATAAAAGAGCTTTCCAACCCCGGCAATATGGGCAGGAACCGCTTCGGCGGCATCGGCGCGAGCGCGCTGCGCTATCCCTACGAGAGGATAGCCGAGTACATTTCCTACGGCTGGGCGCTCGACGCGATAGGCGGCACCGGCGAGGCGGGCAAATGGACCAAATACGACAAAGAGTTCGAGATAAAGAGGAAGGAAGCCAGGAAAAAGGGCATGTCCCTTTCCGAAGGCCCCTTTATAGAGGACGTTTACAACGAAACGCTTCTCAATTCGACCGACAACTTCTCTAAGGACATCGTCGCGAAGTACGGGCTTGCCGAAGATCTTCCCGATATGATAAACGCCTATATAGAGGCGCTTAAAGAGAAGGTCGACAGGACGGTTATGGAGAACCGCAGCATAAAGAACGCCGAAAGCGCGGTACATAAATACGCCGGCACGGTCGATTTCGAGAACAATCAGAAGAACCGCCAGAGCATCGGCTCGGACCTCAACAATCTGCGCAACCTGCAGAAGTGCGTCACCGATTTTACCGAAAGCGCGGCGAAGAGCGCGGCGGAGAGCATCTTCAGAAACGACACAAAGACCATAAACGCCAAGGAACCCTACACGATAGAATATCTGCTCCACACCGCCGACGGCGCCGACGTGTGCCATCCGAACGCGGCGAGGTTCGTGCTTTACAACCTCAAAAAGATATTCGACGAGAGGATAGAGGACTTAAAGGGCGACGTGCTGAATCCCACCGCCAAGTTCGCCGCCTTTCAGAAGGGCGCGAACGACCTCAAATACGACGTCGCCAAGACCCGCGGAGAGAAGGAGACCGACCTTGACGCGTACGTGCAGACGGGCCTTAAGCTCTACGGCGAGCAGTACAACGAGGGGTATCACTCCGAGCTTCTCAAATACTTCAAGGGCTATTACAACGCCATTGTAAAGTACTGCAAGGCAAAGGCGGAGTACGAAGCGTTCAAGGAAGGAAAAGCTTACGTCGAATCGCTCTGCGAGGGCTACGAGCGCTTCTACGCGACCTTCCCCGTTAAGGTCGCCGCGCTCGAGCGCAAGAGAGAGGGTATTATAGACGAGCTGGCTTTCGTAAAAGGCGACTCGGTGCTGAACGTCTGCTCCTCGGGCGCCATGCTCAAAGAGCTCGCCCTTTCGACCAAGAACCAGAGCGCCGAGGGCGCGCTGCTCTCTCCCGAGCTGAACGCCAGGATATTCGACGCGGTCAAAGAGAACATCGCCTTCGAGCGCGAGATAGAAAACGAGAGCATCGTCGAAGAGGACAAGCGCATAGACATTTTCGACAAGATACTCTTGGGGTATTTCAAAGACAAGGTCATATCCGACTGCAAGGCGATAGACGTCAACATAATAGACGCCATAGCCATGGAAAACCGCCTTCTCGCCCGCATCAAAGCGCGTGAGAAGCAGAACGCCACCGCCAAGGACGGCAAGAAGGGACAGATATTCGACAACGTCACCCACGCCGAGAACGAGCGCTATATCCGCAAGATAATAGCCAAGGGTGCCCGCCTCGCGTCGCCCGGCATACAGAGCATAAAGAACGAAGAGCCGAGGACGGTCGAATGCTGCGCCTACAACGAGAGCCTGCGCGACATGAGAAACTACCGCATAGACGACCTTATCGAAATGAGCAACAAGCGCGCCGTCGACACGGTCTCGCGCTATGAGCTGCATTTCTTCAACGCGCTTTATAACCTGACTCCCGACAAGCTCAAAAAGTTCGCCGCGTCCTTCGAGACCGAGACGGGCGTCAAGAGCGCGGGACTTTATCACACCGCGTACATTTCCTATTCCCGCAACATCGGACCCGATTCGACCAAGGACATGATGCTTTCGACCCACATAGACAAGCGCTGGGATTCGATAGCCAACATGCCCGAGCTTGATTTCGGCTTCCAGAGACGGCAGATGATGCGCATACACAAGGCGCTCGTTTACGCGCTGGTGCTCGGCGCCGTGTCATACCGTCCGCTTTCAACAGAGCAGGGCAGCAAGAAGGTCTACCGTTACGAGAATTCCGACGAAAGGGTCGTCGACCTTATCGTGTCGAACGGCACCCCCTGCGACGAGTTCTACGAGATACTCGACGCCCTTTACATAAGCTCGGCGGTCGTAAGCGACATCGACGTTATAAAGGACCTTCGGTCCAAAAAGGACACGGTCAAGAATTCGAGCTACTCCGTCACGGCGTTCGCGCGCGGCCTTAAAGAGTTCAAAATAGCCGCCGAGGGTTACGACGCCGCGAAAGTCGAGCGCTCTTCGGTGTTCGAGATACCCCTCCTTTATTACAACACCCTGCCCAACAGCAGAAGGTATATCGACGAGATAACCGACGTTATCGAGGCGGTCATCGACACCTTGAGAGAAGAGGTCTACAAGTGGGAGAAGCCGACCGACGCCAGGTTTATTTTCTGCAGAGAGCTTGTGGCGCAGTTCGACCTTTTCGCCGAGAATTACGGCAAGAACAGCGTCGTGAACGCCGGCCTCACGCTGCCTGAAGACCCCGTCGTCGACATAATCTACCGTAAGATAAAGGCGGTGCTTTCGCAGGATCCCGAACCGGAGGATCTTGACGGTATAATCGAGGGAATGAAGAAAAAGATCCGCTGAAACGGCAGGAAAACGCCCGTCCCGCAGAAGCGCGGGGCGGGGGAGTTACGGAGGTGAATAGTATTGTTTACCGTCGTAATAGCGGAAAAAAAGGTTTTTGACAGTATAAACGGGTATTCCGCCTTTTTAAAGCCGTTTGAAGACGAAAAGAACGTCGCTTTCTGCGAGTGGAACACCGAGGGGAAGACCCTTCGCGAAGCCGTGCCCGGGCTTGAAAAGACCGTGCGTTACGCCGACAGGTGGCGCGCTCTTATCGTCATGCCGGACGGAGACGTAAACCGCAAAAATCCCTTCGATCTCGTGGAATTCAAAGAAATGCCCGAGCTTAAGGCGGAAAAAAATCCCCCCAAAGGGGCGGTGCTCAGCCGCATGACCGACGTCGACGAGGAACGCCCCGAAGAGGCGAGGATAGTCCGAAGCGACATAAAAGAGCATTTCGACGTCATTTTCGGGATCAAAAAAGCGCAGTACGAAAAGGCGGCGCGAAACCCGCTTACCCGGCTTGCCGCGCAGCTTTGCGAGCAGCCCTCCATAACCAACTGGCACGAGGACGAAACGATAGGGGAAAGCCGCAGATACGACGCGGATTTCCTTGAATACCTGCGCGAACAGAAGCTGAAGCGCGAGATAAGACGGACGATCTGCGAAAAGGACGGCCTGCGCGCCAACAAGCCCGAAACGCTCGTCTGCGTCTCGAAAAGATGCTTCGACAACACGTCCTACGACGTGCCCCTTTCGTGGGAGACGCACTACGACCTTGAATACTCCGACTTCACAGACAGGAACCTGTATTTCGGGAACATGCTCTTCCTCGTTTACGACACGGTGCCCGAAACGCACCGCGACGCGCGTTTCCGCGAGATAAAGTTTCTGGAAACGCTGCTTCTGACAGCCGAAAACGGGCTTCCCGGCGGGGCGGTCAGATCGGGTATCCTTTACAGGATAGACTCATTGGACGACGCCGACGGCACCGATAAGCTGCTCTCTAATTACGCGTCGAAGATAAAAGCGACCAAAAAGCTTATCTACGCCGCGATAGAGGATATTGAGGGAAAAGAGGACGAGCGGCTTTCAGACAAGGACGCGTCGGATATCTTCTGCGGCAGCGTCACCGTGCCCGTGACCGTATCGAACGACGTGAAAGAGAGCGACATGTTCTCTTCGTCGAAAATAGGACTTTCGGGCGACTGCCCGCGTGAGGAAAAGGACGTCTGGAACGACGACTTTATGCGCGCGAAAAGGACGCTTAAGCTTCTTCTCAAACAGCCGCGGCGCGCTTTAAGAGCCGCCGCCGCGGATATGCGAAGGACGTCGGTCGCCGACTGCCGCAAGGCGCTTTCCTTAAACGAGATACAGGAGGAAGACCTGCGCGAGCACATCGGCGAGCAGGAGACCGCGATGATGAACACCGACCCCACGCGCCTGTTCGACGCGGACGAATTCTTCGCGAAAATGGACAAAGAGGACGCGAAGGTAAGACGCGCCCTCGAAAAAAGGATGAAGCGCAAAACGACGGGTATACTCGGCGCGGTCGTTCTGGCGCTGACATTCATCTCCTTCCTTCCCGCGCTTTTCTCGAACGCGGCGTCGGTCGAAAGCTTTGTAACGTCGCTCGGCATGACGGTCCTCGCCATTGCGCTTACGGCGGCGGCGTCATTCATAACGCTCTTTTTCCTGCGCACGACCTTGAGGAACAGGATAAAGGATTACAACACGGTCGCCGGCGGGATAATAGCCGAGATAAGGAACAGTCTTTCGCTTTATTCATATTATTTAAGCCGCGCCTGCGACGTTTCGCGCGGGTTTTCGGTGCTGAAATACCGCAGCGAAAACGAGCCGTCAGACCTGCGCGAGGTGCGCGTGCTCAAAAAGCATTACGGCGAGCTGGCGCTTAAAGAGGCGGAGCTTCGCGAGCTTTTCGGCAGGTTCATTACGGGCAAATACGACACGTCGGGCGACGACGCCGAGCCGTACGACTACGATTTTTCACGCGTCGTCGAATACGATTATCCCATGCCTTACGGCATAACCGACGAGCGGACGATAGATTTCGTCGAAGAGGGCAACCGTATAACCGTGCCGGTCAGCACTCTGTCCGAAGTGATTTTCGTAAGGGAGGAGCTTTATGATAAAGAATCTGTTTAGTATCATAACGGGGCTTCTTCTCCTGGCTCCTTATATCCTGCTCATTTTCCGCAATCAGAAGGTAAACCTTAAAAAAGAGATACGCTCGAGGCAGTACCCCATGCCCGTGCTGGCGCTTATATACTGTATCGCCTTAATGTTGCTGCTCGCGCAGCTCAACGACGCGGTGATGGGGCTTATAACGCGGTTCGCGGACACGCTTTACGGGCTTTCCGACAGTATGACGGGGCTGTTTTCATTCCTCGGCGGCATCCTTTCGTGGCTCGGCGGCAGAATAAAAGATACCGTCCGCACGGTAGAGCCGGTCTATATCCTTTTCTACGTCGAGAACACGCTGATACTTCTGCTTCATATCATACTCAAACGTATAATAATTATCATACTCGCGGCGCTCGTTAAGCCGGGGACCGACCTGCACGACAGACCGGCGTCCCTCGCCTACTATAAAGACGATAAAAGCGACGACTGGTTCTTAAAGCCCGAACTCGGGCAGGCGCGCACCTTCCTTAAATCCGCCTATCTGTGCGGCGCCGGCATATCCCTTGTCATCGCCTTTATGACCAGGGCGATGTACAGGGATTCGCGTCTTACGGGCATTTATTTCCCCGTCTTCGCCGTTATCATTCTGGGCGAGCTTTATTTCGCAATAGACGGCGTGACGGCGGACGAAGCCAACACGCAGTTTGAGGGCGAAAAGGGCAGCCGTACCGCCGCGGTGGATTTCCGCACCTTAAGAGGCGCGCTCAAAAAGCTTTTCGGAGACAAGCTTTTAAACGACGACACGGTCGTAGCGGCTCCCGCTCTGCTGGTCGCGGGATCGAACGACGAGATGCTTTTCGACTACGAGAGTTCGGACGACCCGAAAAAGCAGGCGTACGGCGCGTTTATGCGCAGATGCACGCTTCACGGGCTTTCGCTCGACGCCAACCTGTTAAAGACGGGCGCAGAGCTGCTCGACGGCAGGAGCGTGCTGTTCTGCGACCCCTTCTGGTACGACCTTATACCTTATATATTCTATCCCGCGAACCGCGCGCTTCTCGCTCACCGCAAGGTGCTTATCGTGCTCGGCCGCCACGGGACGGAAGAGGGCGCGCTTAAATGGTGCGAAGAGGGATTCTGCGCCGTGAACGGCATCCCCTATATGTGGAGGACGGGCGTCCTCGCGGGGGACGACGGCGAAGAAGAGCTTGACGTCGGCATTATGACCCGCTCGGCGGTGAACGACCCCGACATGCACGCCGCGAACAGCGAATTTCTGCGCGACGTCGGCTTCGTCATTCTGCTCGAGCCGTCGCGCCTTATCACGGGCGCGCAGGTGGGCTTAAGCTCGGTCATCCGCTTCATAAACGAGGGCGGCGGCCGCGTGACTTACGCTTCCTCCGACAAAAACTGCGACGGGCTTTTAGACGCCCTTTCCCATATACTTATGACCGACCTGCGCGAGGTCTCGGCGACCAAGCGCGCCGACGGCATATCTTCCTATATGTGCTGGGACCCCGACAACGACCGCCTTCAGCACAGACTTCTGCCCAACATATCGAGATACCTCGGCGTCGGCACCGAGCTTTCCTTCGCGGGGCTTAAAAACGGCGCCGTAACGACCGAGTGGTACGGCGGCGACGCCTTCCCGGTCGTCGATATGCGCTGGATAGCGGGGCAGTATTACTACGACCTTTTGAGCCGCGCCGGACTTCCCCCCGTGCAGGAGGGGATGGACGAGCATTTCATCCTTTCGCACGCGTTGTGGGAGGCGAAGAAGGGCAGAGACCGATTTATAACCGTTGAGGACGAGTCCTTCAACATGTACGAGATGAGAAGGACCTTCTCTACCCGCTCTGACGGGCAGGGCTTTGTGAACGTCATTTCGCCGCCCTATCTGCTGCGCGATTACATGGCGGAGAACAGCGGCATTTTCAACGCCGACCCCAAGGCGATACCATACGTTACCGCCGACTATGCGCACACGCCGCGCAACGTGGCGCTGCGCCTCTGCATGCGTATGACGTGTTCGCCCGTTCCCAAAAGGGACCTCGGCGAAGAGATCAAGCTTCTTGCCGCGCCGGGCGACGACTGCGCGGGCGCTTTGTGGAACATACTCTGCGAGGCGCTCGGCGCCGACCCCGAAAAGGGGATAAGCTTCGGAGACGAGCTCTTCACCCGCGACGTGATAGAAGAGGTAAACGGCTTTTCGGTCTATACGGGGAAGATAGAGACCGTCTACCGCGTTACGAACAAGGCGTTCACCGCGGCGCTTTTGCGCGATCTTCAGAGCGCGAAATACGTCGCCGAGGACGAGCGTGAGGAAAAAGAGACGCTGGGCGCCGAGCTTTACGGCCAGATATTCCAGCAGCATCTGCCGGGGCAGTTCTTCACCTTAAGCGGCAAGTATTTCGAAATGGTGCGTATGACCCCCGACGGCAGGGTCGTCATCCGCCGCGCCGCCGATCATATCACCGGAAGACCGACTTACCGCCAGATCAGAAGATACGCCCTTAAAAACGTCTCCGATTCGGACGTCATGGGCGACTCGAAGACCGTTTCGGGCTTCAGGATAAAAAGGCAGTACGCGGACATAACGGTGAACACGCCTGCGTATTACGAGCTTCCCGCGTTCAACGACTTTGAAAACGCGAGACGGGTGGAAGTAAACAACATTCCCGAGCGCAGGTATTTAAGAAAGCAGATACTCAAAATAGAGCTTCCGGAGGAGCTTTCTCCCACGCCCGAGATATATAAGACGGCGACGCTTCTTATTAACGAGATAATGAAGACGCTGTTCGCCGAAAACGCCGGATTTATTTCGGCGGTCTTCCCCGGCGAGGCGGAGATACCGATCACCTACTCGCTTGAGACGGAGGATAACGCGCCCGCGATATACTTTATCGAGGACAGCCAGCTCGACGTAGGGCTTCTGGAGGCGGTCGAAAGGAACCTCGACCGTATATTCCGCATTGCCTGCGACTACATCGAATGGCATAAAGACGCTTTGGAGAAAAGCATCGATCCCGAGGCGGACAAGCCCGAGCCGTACGTCCCGCCCGTTCCGCGCAAAAAGGAAGAAAAGGAAGAGGAGCGCGGCGTTAAGGGCTTTATAAAGAAGCTTACGGGCAGACTGAAAGAGGATAAAGAGGGCAAAAAGGCGCGGCGCGAGCGCAAAAAAGCCGAAAAAGAGGAAAAGAAAAAGCGCGCGCGTCTCCCCGAAGAGCCCGAGAAAGTACCCGCGCCCGAAGTACCCGGCGCGCCCGCGCCCGAAGAGGCAGAGACCGGCGCGCCCGCACCCGAAGAGACAGAGACCGGCGCGCCCGCGCCCGTCGAA
>JAFSVO010000036.1 GCA_017444965.1 Clostridia bacterium
ACTTAAAAACGCACGCATTTGAAACATATAGGCGACGCGCACTCCTGCGGCGGCAGCAATAAAACGCATCGGCGCACCCCCGCGGGCGCGGTTACTTTAAAAGACGCGCTCACGCTTTCGGAAATCGGGGAGGCGCACGAAAAGGGCGAGCTTGCGCGTTTTATTCTTCCGACCGACGCCGTTTTTTCGGACTTTCCCGCGATCTATCTTAACGAATACGGCGAAAAGCGCGCCGAAAACGGCGCTTTTTTAGACGAAAAGGCGCTTTCCTGCGCTCTGCCCGAAAAGGACGGGGAAATATGCCGCGTATACTCGCGGGCGGGCGAGTTTTTAGCGCTTGCGCGCGTAGGCGAGCTTGACCGCGGCGGCAGAGCCGCCTTCCCCTTCAAAAGCTTTCGTACACAGGGATGATGATATGAAAAAGGCTGTTATCGCGCTCGGCTTTTTTGACGGCGTGCACAAGGGCCACGAAAAGATAATAAAGACCGCGGCGAAGATAGCGGAAGAGCGCGCGCTTTCCTGCGTTTGCCTCACATTCGCCACCCATCCGCAGGCGCTCGTTTCGGGCAAGGCGCCCGAAATGATAACGACAGACGAAGAAAAGGCGCGGCGTATGAAGGACCGCGGCGCGGACAAAGTTATATCGTTGCCGTTCGACTAGAAAACGGCGGGGACGTCTCCCTGCGAGTTCGTAAGATATTTAAAGGAAGAGCTTTCCTGCGCCGTCGCCGTCTGCGGCGAAAACTTCCGCTTCGGGAAGGGCGCCGCGGGAAAGCCGTCGGATATAGAAAAATACGGCGTTGAGGTATTCGTCTGCGGCGAGGTCGCGATAGACGGCAAAACGGTCTCTTCCACGCTTATAAGAGAGCTTGTGAAAAAGGGCGGCGTCGCCTCTGCTCGCGTTATGCTCGGCCGCCCCTTTTCCCTTTCGGGAAGGGTCGCGCGCGGCAGAGGGGTCGGGCGCAAGATGTCCTTCCCCACGGCGAATATGACCCCGCGCGAGGGTATGCTTATCCCGAAAAAGGGCGTTTACGCGACGGTCGTAAATACAGGCGGCAAGGAATACGCCGCGGTGACAAACGTCGGCGCGCGCCCGACCTTCGGCGGGGGAGAAGTTACGGTCGAAAGCCATCTGACCGACTTTTCGGGCGACCTTTACGGTAAAAAAATGACCGTTCGTTTTATCGAGCGGATAAGGGACGAAAGGCGTTTTGAAAACGCCGAAGCGCTTGCGCGGCAGATAGAAAAGGATATTTCTTCCGCGCGCGGGTATTTATCAAAGGAGGGTGTTTTATGAAGGATATATGGGCGTCGATAGTCATTTTTCTTCAGAACTTCGAGGCAAGGTACGGCGCTTTTATTTACGCGCTCTTTCTGTCTTTCCTCTTCATAATACTCGCCGTGGCGCTTATCCGGACGGTGCGCGCCGGCAGGCGTGCGGGAAAGCGCGTCGAGCTTCGCGAAAGAAAAGCCGACCCCGTTTTGCGCGAGCGCGCCGCCGAAAAGCTTTGCGGGATGATTCGCTTCCGCACGCTCTCGAAGGAAAAGGAGCAGGTCCAGGCGCTTTTCGCCTATATGCACGGGATATATCCGCAGGTCTTTTCGGAAGCCGCGCTCACGATAGTGCCGGAGGGCGTTCTGCTGAAGATAAACGGCAGGGGCGGCGGCAAGCCCCCGGTGCTTTTCTGCGGGCATCTCGACGTCGCGCCCGCGGGAGACGGCTGGGAGCATGAGCCCTTCGCCGCCGAAAGAGTCGACGGCAAGATATACGGCCGCGGCGCGTGCGACTGCAAGGGCCCCGTTTCGGCGCTTTTCGAGGCGTTGGAAAGCGACCTTAAAGCGGATATAAGGCCCGAGAGGGATATCTACGTAGCTTTGGGGCTTGACGAGGAACTGAACGGCCGCGGCGCCGAAAGGATAGCCGCGAAGCTGAGGGAAGAGGGGCTTTCCTTCGACCTTATACTCGACGCGGGCGGCTACATAGCCAAAAGCCATATGGAGAGCCGCGACTACCCGATATCCCTTATCGGCGTCGGCGAAAGAGAAAATTATTATTTCAGGATAACGGCGCGCGCCTCCGCGGGTCACAGCTCCCTTCCGGGGACGGAAACCGCCGTCGGCGTGCTTTCCGAGGCGGTCTGCAGGATAGAGGCGGCGGGGAAAAAGTTCCGTCTTACCCCCTTCGCCGAGCGGTTTTTAAAGGAATCGCTCCCCGCGATGAGCTTTAAAGAGCGCTTCGTCGCGGCAAATCTGCCCTATACGCGGTGCCTTTTAAGATGGGCGTTTAAAAAAGACCCCGAGGCGACGAGCATGATGACGTCGTCGCTCGTTCCGACCCAGATAGCCGGCAGCGCCGCGCCCAATATGCTTTCCGGCACGGCGGAATGCGTCATTTCGGCGCAGCTTCAGCCCGACGAGGATCCCAAAGAAAAGTTTGAGTTTATAAAGCTTCTTCTGTCCGACCTTTCGGTAGACGTCGAAATGTCCGACGTGACGGGCGGGCTTAAGCTTACGCCGACCGACAGCTATATGTACCGCCTTTTGTGCGACACGGTGCGCGAGCGCTTCGACGGCGTTCCCTGCACGCCTTATCTCGCGGGCGGCTGCTCCGACGCGCGCCACTACGCGGGGCTTTCAGACTGCATAATCCGCTTTTCTCCCGTCGTCATGGAAAAGATAACCGCCTTTTCAAGCCACGGCCCCAACGAGAGGATAAGCGAGGAATCGCTCGGCGAGGCGGTCGAGGTCTATATGAGGCTGCTGGCGAAGCTATGAGAGGAAAAAGCATTAAACGCGGCGTCCGCGCGATATGCGTCGCCCTCGCGCTTCTTTTATGCGCGCTTACGCTTTCGGCGTGCGAATTTGATAATACCGCGCCCGGGCGGGCGGCTTCCGGAAAGCTCGTTTTAACGGCGCTTGACGTCGGGCAGGGCGACAGTATACTTATCACCTGCGAGGGCGAAAGCATGCTCGTCGACGCGGGGATAAGGGACGTAAAACAAAAGGTCATCGCGGCGGTACAGGACGCCGGCGGCGTCAAAATGATATTCGCCACGCACCCGCACTCCGACCATATCGGCGCGATGGCCGAGGTGATACGCGCCTGCCCGCCCGAGCTTTTCGTAATGCCCGAAAAGACGCACACCTCGGCGTCTTACAGAAAGATGATAGAGGCGCTCGAGGACCATAATACAGAAACGCGCTACGCCGACGCGGGGCAGAAATATACGCTCGGCGGCGCCGATATAACCGTGCTTTCGCCCGAAAGGGG
The DNA here is from genome assembly GCA_017444965.1 of Clostridia bacterium. Classification (GTDB taxonomy): domain Bacteria; phylum Bacillota; class Clostridia; order Oscillospirales; family Butyricicoccaceae; genus RGIG3513. The sequence goes on from JAFSVO010000036.1 coordinate 3,272, forward strand.
AAGGGATTACGGCAACGTGAACGATTTTTCGATAGTTCTTCTGATAGAATATCAGGGCAGAAAGATACTTCTTACGGGCGACGCCGGAAGAGACGCCGAAGAGTTTTTCGCCGAAAGCGCGGGCGACGTCGATATATTAAAGGTCGGCCATCACGGCAGCTTTTCCTCGACGTCGGAAATGCTTTTGTCGCATATACTGCCCGAATACGCCGTGATATCATGCGCGACCGACAACGAATACGGCTATCCGCATAAAGAACCGCTCGCGGCGCTCGAAAAGTACGGCGCCGAGGTCTACCGCACAGATGAAAACGGCGCGGTCACGTTTACAATAGAAGGGGGCGAGATAAGTGTCTCTTGCGAACGGTGATATTTTCACAGCCGACAGACAGGAAGCCGGCAAATGGACGCTCGTCGGCGAGGACGGGCGCGAGCTTATAAAGAAAAAGGTGCCCGCGGGCACGCGCGAGGGCGCGAAGCTTATATATGAAAACGGCGAATTCCGGCTCTGCCCCGGGCTTGAGGCAAAAGAGAGAAAAGAGCTTAAAGCTCGCGCCGACGCGCTCTGCGAAAGGGGAAAAAGAATGGACAACTACAAGTTTTTCAGCCATAAAGAGTGCGAGTATTTCCCCTGCCACAAAACGAACGACCCCGAAAACTTTAACTGCCTTTTCTGCTATTGCCCGCTTTACGCCTTAGGCGACGAGTGCGGCGGCAATTTCACCTATACGGAAAAGGGCTTTAAGGACTGCTCAAACTGCCTCGTCCCGCATAAGCGCGAAAATTACGAGTATATGACCAAAAAGGTACTTAAGCTTTACGAGAAGTTAAAGAAGGAAAAATAAACCATACCTATATTATAGAACGCGGCGGGGCAAAATCCCGCCGCGTTCAGCGTTTATTTACAATTATGCTGTTTTTGTTTACAAAATCCTTGTATTTTTGTTCATTTTTGCCTTGTATGATAAAACCAACAAAACAAACAAGGAGGCAACGAAAATGAAAAAACTGACGTCAATACTCTTAAGCGTAACGCTTTGCGCCTTGCTTGCGGCGTGCACCGTCACCGGCGCGCAGGCGTCGAACGGGGGCGTTATCCCGGATGATTTAAGCGCCCGTCTTAAAAGCGCGGTAAAAATAGAGCTTTCGGACGGGGATATCAAAATAAGCGACGAGAGCGCCGCTTACACGGCAAACGACGTAGTTTACGCTGAAGAAGGAAAGGGCGCGTCATACGGCGCCGGATCCGCAGAAGACGAGCACAGCGCGGAGGAAGCCGCGGCGCATACCGTGGTGCATATAACCAAAGCCGGCGATTACGTAATTTCCGGCAAGCTGTCAAAAGGACAGATAGCGGTCGACCTCGGCGAGAACGCGGCGACAGATGAAAGCGCCAAAGTTACCCTGATACTCGACAACGCCGATATAACGTGCACCGTCGCCCCCGCGATAATTTTCTATAACGTATACGAGTGCGGCGACAAAAACGACGCGAAATACACGGTCGACACGTCTGACGCCGGCGCGAACGTCGTCCTGAAAGACGGCAGCGTAAATACGTTGAACGGCTCTTACGTCGCAAAGATCTACAAAAGCGCGACGGTAAAAGAGGACGGCACGGTCGAAAACGCGAAAAAACTTCACAAATACGACGGCGCGCTCTATTCCAAAATGAGTATGAACGTCTACGGCACGACGGGAGTTCTTAACGTAAACGCCGAAAACGAGGGCATAGACTCCGAGCTTCACCTGACCTTCTACGGCGGCGTTATAAATATAGTATCGGGCGACGACGGCGTAAATACCAACGAGGACAACGTGTCGGTCACCACGGTAAACGGCGGCGATCTTACTATAACCGTAAAGGGCAAAGAGGGCGACGGCATAGACTCAAACGGCTGGCTCGTCATTAACGGCGGCGTCGTGCGCGCCTACGCCTGCGGCGCGTCCGGAGATTCGGGGATAGATTCCGACCTCGGCATTTACATAAACGGCGGCAGAGTGTTCGCCACGGGCAATATGCTCGACCGGATAGCCGGCGGAGAGCAGACCTACGCGGTCTTTACCTTCGGGCAGACTCAGACGGGCGGCGCCGAATTTACGCTAAAGACCGAAGACGGCAAGGAGGTCGCGACCGTCAAGACGGTAAACGATTTCCGGAATATATTAGTGTCCGCACCCGAGCTTCTTGACGGCAATTACACCGTATGGCAGGGCGATAAGCAGCTTTCGGTATCCGAGGGCGGCGGCTTCGGCGGCCGCGGCTTCGGAGGCGGCTTTAACGGACAGGGCTTTGGCTCTGGCGGCGGCTTTAAGAACAGACCCGACGGAAAGGGTCAGACCCCCGACGGTCAGACCCCGGAAAATATGCCGACCCCTCCCGACGGAGCAAACCCCGGCGACGCGCCGCAGCTTCCCGAAGGCTTTACGCCGGGCGACGCGCCCGACGCCCCCGACGGGCAGGGCGGCAAGGGTTTCGGCGGTAAAGGCTTCCCCGGAGGTCAAGGAAAAGAATTCCGCGGCGAAAGACCCGACGGACAGAATAAGGGCGAAAGGCGTGAAAATACCGACGGCGTGAGCGAGCCCACCTTCAAAGCGCCCGACGGTGAAAACGGAGCGAAGGGCGAAAGACCCGAAAGACCGGAAAGACCCGAAAAGGGCGATAAGGCAAGCGCCGATAAAACGGAAAAGGGCGAAAGACCCGAGCGTACCGGCGAAAATACCGGCAAGTCGGGCAAAGGCGGCAGATCGCGCGAAAGCAAGACCGTCTTTGAAATAAAAGCCGGCGGGAATACGTTCTATATTGCATAAAGACGTAAGCTCCGAGGGGTTCCCCTCGGAGCTTATAATCTTGTCAAGGGGACGGTTCTCCTGACAACTATCTGCGAGTTGTCAGGAGAACCGTCCCCTTGACAATCAGGCTATTTTTCATGCAGACTGTGTCTGCAATTCATTTTACCTTAAACTCAAACAAGTCGGGACGCGAATAGTGCCCGCACGGGTCGAAGTCGAGGCGCGCGGAGGGAAGCTTATGAAGCGGCAGCTTGCACACTATAAGCTCCTCTTTACGGTACACGGGCGGGGCGATATATTTGCCGGAAGGCCCGATAACGCACGAGCCGCCGGGGGATATTTCCTCTATGGCGGTCTCAAGGTCTGCGTATCTTTCAAGGTCGCGCGGGTAGTCGGCTTTAGTTACGAACTGATTGCAGGCGATAACGAAGACCCGCCCCTCCTGCGCTATGTGGCGCAGGGTCGCCTGAAACTCGCGCCTGCCGTCGGCGTTCGGGGCAAGGTAAATACTTATATCCTGCGAGTAAAGCGAAAGCCGCGCAAGCGGCATATAGTTTTCCCAGCATATAAGCGCGCCTGCCTTCCCGAAGGGCGTTTCTACGGCGCGGGGCGCGGCGTTTCCCTCGCCCCAGAGGCACCGCTCTAAAGCCGTCGGCTTTATCTTGCGATAGCGCGAGAGTATTTCGCCGCTATCCGATATTATCACGTTCGCGCAGTAAAGCGTGCCGCCGTCGCGTTCTGTCACGCCGACAGACACGAATATTTTATTTTTCTTCGCCGCGTTCTGCAAAGGCGCGAGGTCTTCGAGGATATTGACCGCGTTGTCGAAATACCGCTTGTAGTCGCCGCGGCCCTTCCCCGAATTGCCGCCGAAGGTCATGCCGAAGGAAAGGGCGCGCGGGTAGCAGGGGATAAACGACTCGGGGAATACGACGAGGGAGGCGCCGCGATCCGCGGCGTCGCGAATTATCCCTGCGGCCTTTTGGATCGTCGCGCCTTTGTCAAACAGCACCGGCGAAAACTGCGCCGCCGCGACGGTAACTTCTTTCGGAATATCGGACATAAGCCACTCCTTAAAAGAACGCCCGTGGACGTAACGCCACGGGCGAATTCGTTATACGTAAATGAATTGAAAACCCGCAGGGTTTTCATGAATTGACTGCGTCATGAATTGCACGCACAGCGTGCATGAATTGAAGGGCAAAGCCCTTCGTTAAGGTATGCGCCGAAGGCGCATTTATCAATAGACGCGCTTTGCGCGTACCTTAATGCAAAACGCAGTTTTGCAATTCATGAAAGTCGCGGGCTTTCAATTCATGCGGGTGAAAACCCGCAATTCATGAAACGTGTTAACGTTTCAATTCACGGAAAAGCGAAAGCTTTTCCTTATTTCGCGTACTCCACGGCTCTCGTCTCGCGCACGACGTGCACCTTGACCTGACCGGGATAGTTCATTTCGCTCTCTATCTTGCGGGCAAGGTCGCTCGCGAGCAGTATCATATCGTCGTCCTTTACCTCTTCGGGCTTGACGAGTATGCGTATCTCGCGCCCCGCCTGGAAAGCGAAGCACTTTTCAACGCCCTTCATGCCGCTCGCTAATTCCTCAAGCTTTTCAAGACGCTTTATGTAGGCTTCGAGGTTTTCGCGCCTCGCGCCCGGGCGTGAAGCCGATATAGCGTCGGCGGACTGGACTATAAAGTCGGTCACGCTTACGCAGTCGACGTCGCCGTGGTGGGCGTGTATGGCGTGGACTATCTCGGGCTTTTCGTGATACTTTTCGGCAAGCTCAACGCCTAAATTCACGTGCGAGCCGTCTATCTCGTGCGTTACCGCCTTGCCTATGTCGTGAAGAAGGCCCGCGCGCTTCGCCGCCGTGATGTCGGCGCCAAGCTCCGCCGCCATAAGCCCGGATATATGGGACACCTCGATAGAGTGCTTAAGCACGTTCTGGCCGTAGCTCGTGCGGTAGCGCATGCGCCCCAAAAGCTTTATAAGCTCGGGGTGGACGCCCGCGACGCCCGTTTCGAATATGGCGCGCTCGCCCTCCTGCTTGATGGTCGCCTCGACCTCTTTTTTCGCCTTTTCGACCGTCTCTTCAATGCGGGCGGGATGTATGCGCCCGTCGGCTATCAGCTTTTCAAGCGTCAGCCGCGCTATTTCGCGCCGCACCGGGTCAAAGCTCGAAAGGGTAATGGCTTCGGGCGTGTCGTCGATTATAAGGTCGACGCCCGTAAGGTTTTCGATAGAGCGGATGTTTCTGCCCTCTCTGCCTATTATCCTGCCCTTCATCTCGTCGTTCGGCAGGGGAACGGTCGAAACGGTGATCTCGCTCGCGTGGTCGACGGCGCATCTCTGAATAGCGACGGAAAGTATGCTCTTCGCCTTGTTGTCGGCTTCCTCGCGCAGCTCGCGCTCGATTTCTTTAAGCTTAAGCGCGGCGTCGTGGCGCGCGTCCTCTTCGACCTGCTTTATAAGGTAGCTCTTCGCCTCTTCGACCGTCATGCCCGACACCTTTTCAAGTATCTCGAGCTGGCTTTTCTTGATGGACTTTATCTCTTCCTCCTGCTCGTCCACCTGTTTTAAGCGCGCGGTCAGCTTTTCTTCCTTCGCCTCAATGGCGTCGTACTTTTTGTCGAGCGCCTCTTCCTTCTGCTGCATGCGGTGCTCTTGCTTCTGTACCTCGGCGCGGCGCTCTTTTAAGTCGCGCTCGGCTTCGGTGCGGGATTTGTAGATCTCTTCCTTCGCTTCAACGAGAAGCTCTTTCTTTTTGCTTTCAGCCGATTTAATAGCGTCGTTCAGTATGCGCGTAGCTTCGTCCTCTGCGCTTTTTATCTGCTTTTCCGCGCCTTTTTTGCGGATGAGATAACCTACGAGAACGCCGACGGCAAGTGCCGCGACAGCTATCAAAATCGTGATGATCCAAGGGTTCACGATAATTTTCCTCCTGTTATCTATATTAAATACATACCTCCCCTTATAAAAGGTATATATCTAACCACATTATACAATTTATTAACGATTAAGTCAAGAAAAAATAAAAAGCGGCGTTCCCGAAAGAACGCCGCTTAAAAACGGTATTTAACGCAATTTTTTAAACTGCTTCGACGCTATGGGCGAAAGATTTTCGAAATCGAGCTTAAAGTCCTTTTTCGGCGTGTTTTCAAGATACGCCTTAAGGTCGAGGAAGAACTGCAGATAAATGCTCATATTCCTCATGTGCATAGCCATAAGGTAGGGCTCCTTCACGCTTTCGTAGCGGCGCATAAAGTCAAGGCGTTTTGCTATGCGCTCGCTTGTCAGCGCTTTCATCTCCTCAATATTTTTGACCGTCGGCTTTTTGGCAAGGTCGCGCATCTTAAGTATCGCGAAGAAGTCTTCAAGCAGGCATATATAATGCGCGGCGTCGGCGGCGTAGCGCGCCGCCATCACGGTATCGCCCGAGGGGTCGCGCGACAGGTCGGTAAATATCTTTTCGGCGGCTTTAGAGTCGCGCAGGACGCGGTTCATCGTCTTTTCGCAAAGCTCGCGGTCGCCGACAAGCGTTTTGACGGCTCTCGTCGGGAAGTCCTCGGGGTACTCCATACCGGCGCGCAGGTAAGAGTAGAAGTAATAGGCAAGGTAGCGCTCCATAAGCGTTCTCGTCGAAAGGGTCTTCTGCTTTTTGCGCGTCACGTTCATGTGGTCGGAGTTGGTCTCTTCCACCTCGTCCTCGGCGTTCATGGCGTCTAAAAGCTTAAAGCCGCGCGCCGCCTTTTCGGGCTGCTCGGGGAAAAGCCTTTGCGAATATTTGAGGGTCGCCTCCGAAACGTCCCCTTCGTCCTTAAAGCCCCACGCGTAAGAGGCAAGCAGGGTGTTCGTGCGGTCGAAGCTTTTGTCCCAGCTTGCGTAGGCGACGTAGGCGTAGGGGTCTATCTTATTTGCGAGCTTGCCCGTAAGATAGGCGTTTTTGACCGAGTGGCGCACTATGTTCCAGTGGTAGTAGCCGTTCATCGGCTGCACGCGCGCGCGGATGGGCATATTTTTAAAGACCTCGGGCCCGAAATTGCCGTCTATGCGCGCCTGAACGTCGGAGTACGCCCAGAAATCCATCGCGACGACGTCTGAAAGCCCCGCCTTTTCAAGCGCCTCGTAGAACATCGGCAGATAATTCTGATCCTTAGGCCTGTTCGCGCGGTAGAACATATCGTAGCAGATGTAGACCGTCTTCATCCCGCGCTCTTTTAAGTGGGATATCAGCTTTATAGCGTGGTCGATATACTTCTGCGTTTTGGTCTTGCCCGCCTTTTCGCACTTTTGGCAGTGGCAGAAAACGGGGTAGTGCCCGAAGGGGTCTGAGGCGCGCACGGCTATCTCGTCGTCGCCTATCTCGTCAAGCCCTATCTCAAAGGAGGTAAGCCCCTAGGGTTTTAAAACGTTGTCTATAATATCGTCGTAAAGCCCGAAAAGCAGGTCGTACGTCGCCTTTTCGGAGGTGCAGAAGCCGTTGCGCGTAGGCGTGCCGTCGGGGAACTTCGCCGACACTTCGGGATACATAAAGGGGATATGCGTGTTGTGGCCGTAGCTGTTTATAAGGGGCACGACGGAGACGCCGTGATCCTTGGCGAAGGCGGCAAGCTCGCCGAAGAAGTTTTTCTCATACATGGGGGCGTAGCCCGTCTCGTCTATCCACGCCATTTTGGCGGGAGAGTACTAGCGGGTCACGACGGGGACCTTCAGCTTCGGGTACTTTTTGAAGGGGTAGTAGACGTACTCGGACACCTGCCCGTCGTACTGTATCGACCAGCAGCCGTAAAGCGCGACGACAAGCGTGTTTTCCTTCTTTTCGACCATGTCCAGAACGACTTCCTTCCAGTCGGGAAGCTCCATTTTGTTCGTGCCGTAGCGGCATTCGAGAAGGTGGCCGCGCGTTTCAATATCGGGATAGTCTGAAATATCGAGCGAGGGAAGGGAAACGCCCGTCTCGTCGGCGCGTAAAAGCTGGCAGAAGGTAACGCAGGCGTAGTAAAGACCTAAGGAGCCGAAGCCCGTAAGCGTGATCTCGCGCGAGCGGACGGAGATTTTATACCCCTGGTCGGGGTGCTTTATGCCGGCGGGCGCCTTTTCGCGCTTAAGCTTTATTACTACCTTTTTGCCCTCGGGCGCGGCGTCCAAAAGCGAATAGAGCGTGTCCTCTATTTTCTTCGCGCCCTGCTTTGAAAGGGGCGTTCTTGCGGCCTCGTTCTCTATCCGGCAGAAGCATTCGCCGGGCGCGCCCAAGACGGCTTTGCCGGAGCCGACTGTTTTAAAAGACTTCGGCGGGGTCACTATACGCGTTCTGATATCCATATTTTCCCTCCGTATTTATAATTTCCTTTAATTAAAGACTATAATAAATAAGGAGAAAAATCAATATATAAGTTTGCTCTTTATTTGGCGAAGACGTGCTTTCCTATGGTAAGCACGACGGGGCGGGAATATATCCACGCCGAGGTCGTTTTCGCGGGGTTATAGTAATAGACGGCGCCGCCCGTTGGGTCCCACCCCGAAAGCGCGTCGGACGCCGCCCTGCGGCATTCGGCGGTGACGGTCACGCTTTTAAACTGCCCGTCGGAAATAGCCGTGAAGGCGCCCGACTGGTAAATGACGCCCGCCACCGTGTTGGGGAAAGAGGCGTGCCGCACGCGGTTTAAGATGACCGCGCCTACCGCCACCTGCCCGACGTAGGGTTCGCCCCGCGCCTCGGCGGCTATCATGCGCGCTAAAAGATAATAGCTTTCGTCGGCGTTCGCAGAACTCTTTTCGGATATCCCGAGCGCCGCGAGCGTCGCCTTTCCGCAGACGCCGTCGGGCGTAAGACCGTTTTTCTTCTGAAAAAGCTTTACGGCGGAAACCGTCGCGGAGCCGTAAACCCCGTCGACGTTCCCCGAATAGTACCCCCATTTGGAAAGCCTGCGCTGTATCTCTTTTACCGTCTCGCCCGTACTCCCGCGCGAATATGCCGCGGCGAGGGCCGCCGTCGACAGAAGCGCGAGCGCGCATAAAAGCGCGGCGACGTATCTTTTCGTCCTCATATTTTCCTCCGTTTCGTTTTTTGTTTTGTATTTTTAACGAAACGTGCTAAAATATACGTATGGAAAAGGAATACGACTTTTACTGCGGAAAAAAGATAATAATGGACGACCGCTTTTTCAAGCTGACGACCGACACCGTGCTTTTGTCCTCATTCGTTCGGGCGCGCCCCGGCGAAAGGGGGATAGACCTCGGCTGCGGAATAGGGTGCCTCGGGCTTTTATGCGAATTAAGACGCCCCGGCGTCACCGTCGACGGCGTCGAGATAACGCCCGGCGCCGCGGACTTAGCTCAAAGAAATTACGGAAACTGCGGCGGCAAAGGTGAGATTTTCACGGGCGATATAGCCGTTTTTTCGCCCGGGCGGGCGTACGCTTTCGCCGTCTTCAATCCCCCCTATTTCGCGGGGACGGGCGGCAAAAAGAGCGCGAGCGGGCCTATCGCCGCGGCGCGCCACGCCGACGCCTCTCTGTTTTTCGGGGCGGCTTCAAGGTGCGTCGCGCCGGGCGGCAGAGTATACTTCTGCATGCGTTACGGCCTGCTCTCCGGCGCGCTTGAAAAGGCCGCCGCCGCGGGGCTTTACCTTAACAGGGCGAGGTTCGTTTGCGAAAGAGAGGGCGCGAATTTTACGACGGCGCTCTGCGAGGCGGGCTTTTTGAAAACGGACGCCGTTTATGAAAAACCCCTCGTCCTGCGGGACGGGGCGGGATACACGGAGGAGTATAAAGAGATATATGGGATACGGTAAGCTTTTCGTCGTGGGAACGCCTATAGGCAACCTCTCCGACCTGTCCCCGCGCGCCGCGCAGACGTTGACGGAGTCGGATTTTATAGCCGCCGAGGACACGCGCGTGACGCTGAAGCTTCTTAACAGCATAGGCGTCAAAAAGCCGCTTATAAGCTATTTTGAGCATAACCGGCGCGAAAAGGGCGAATACATTCTTTCAAAGATAACGGGGGGCGAAAGCTGCGCGCTCGTCACCGACGCGGGCATGCCCGCGATATCCGACCCGGGCGCTGACCTTGTCGACCTTTGCTTAAAGGCAGGCGTCGAGGTGACGACCGTGCCGGGGCCGTCTGCCGTGATAACCGCGCTTGCCGCGTCGGGTATGGCGTGCGGCAGATTTACCTTCGAGGGCTTTCTGTCGACGGCTAATAAGGCGCGGCGCGAGCATTTGCAGGAGGTTTCGCGCGAGCGGCGCACGATGGTTTTTTACGAGGCGCCCCACAAGCTTTTAAAGACACTTTCGGATATGTCAGACGCCTTCGGCGACAGAAATATCTGCATCTGCCGCGAGCTTACGAAGATACACGAGGAGATACGCAGAACGACCCTTTCCGAGGCGATCGCGAAATATGAAAAAGACCCGCCGCGCGGCGAGTTCGTACTTATTATAGAAGGTTACGCGGGCGAGGATGAAACCGAAAAGCCCGACCCGATATCCCGCGCGCTCGAGCTTATAGCCGAAGGCAAAAGCCTTAACGACGCAGTAAAGCAGGCGAGCCGCGAAACTTCTTTCCCGAAAAATCAGCTTTATTCCGAGGTGCTCAAAAGAACGGACGGAGGCAAAATCAAATGAAAAAAGAGATAAGACAGCTTTCGGATAACGAGGTCACGCAGGCGCTCGACCTTTGCTGGGACGTCTTTTCCGAGTGCTCGGCGAGCGACTGCACGCCCGAGGGCAGAGAGGAGTTCTGGCGCTCGCTCGATCACGAGTATATGATATCGCGCATGGGCGACGGCGCGGTGCGCGCCTGGGGCGCCTTCGCCGACGGGCGGCTTTGCGGCGCCTGCTTTATAAAAGAGCCGTGCAATATAGAGCTTCTTTTCGTAGAGACGGCGTCGCAGAGGAAGAATATCGGCTCGTCTCTTTTAAAACGCGCCGTGATGGACGCGAGGCGCGCCGACGAGACGGTCATGCGCGTGACCGTCAGCGCCCTTAAAAGCGCGTACGGTTTTTTTGAAAAGCACGGCTTTAAGCGCTTAGGCGACGAGGAGGCCTACGACGGCGTCCCGCGGACGCTTATGGAGATACGCGGAGTTATCGAGATAATCGTTTGAAGACCTCGGGCAGCGCGTCACAAAGGTCGGAGGGCAGCGCCGAATAGGGCGAAAGAGTTTCGGAAAGATACTTTCCGGCTTCCGAATGTACGTAAACGCCGCACAGCGCGGCGGAAAGCGCCGGGGCGCCCTGACAGGCGAACGAGGCTGTTATCCCCGCGAGCGCGTCGCCCGAGCCGCCCTTCGCGAGCGCCGAGCAGGGCGCGTCGAGACCGTATTCCTTGCCGCCCGAGAAAACGCGCGTTTCCGCGCCCTTGCAGACGAGCGTCACGCCGTATTTCGCGGAAAACTCTTCGGGCGAGGACAGGGAAGCTCCCTCGAGAAGGCGCGTGCGCTCGCGCGAGTGGGGCGTAAGTATCACGGGGCAGGCGGCGTATTCGAGAAAATATATATGGCGGGAGAGTATATTAAGCCCGTCGGCGTCTATTATAAGCGGGACGGAGCAGGTCTTTAAAAGGTATTTAAGCGCTTCGGCGTTTTCTTTTTTATCGCCGACGCCGCAGCCGTAAAGGATCGCGTTCACGCGCGGCGCTTTTTCGGACGAGAGCAGCGAAAGCGCGTCCTCGGGCGAGCCGCATGGCAGGACGACGCACTCGGGAGTCTTTATGACCGACGATAAGCAGACGGAGGGCGCCGATAATAAATAAACGAGCCCCGCGCCCGAGCGGTACGCCGCGCGGGTCGAGATAAGCGCCGCGCCGGGGTAGGCTTCGCTTCCGCACACGCATAAAAGCGCGCCCGCGTCGCGTTTGTCCCCCCGCTCGTCCCTTCGCGGGAGCAGCTTTTTTATAAGAGCTTCGGTGATCCTTTTCATTTTAAACACCTCTTTGGGAATGAATTGAAACACTTTGTGTTTCATTAATTGACCTGCGGTCATGAATTGACTTCGTCGTGAATTGCACTGCGTGCATGAATTGAACGCTTCGCGTTCATTAAGGTATGCGGCGAAGCCGCAAGGCTTTCAATTCACGCAAGATCTATCTTGCCTATATTTTACCATTTCCCCCGTTTTTCTTCTACCCGTAAAAAAGAAAATTTTCAAAAAGAAGAACGGCTCGCGCGCCTGCTGCCGCTGCCGCGGTTTTTTTTCTTTTTTGTTTCT
>JAFSVO010000037.1 GCA_017444965.1 Clostridia bacterium
GAAGCAGTATATCATCTGACTACCGTCATCCGCCCCTCTTTCTTCAGTTGACACAGCCGAAAATAAGTGTTATATTCTTATCGTTTGTTATTTATATCACGGCAATTATAATTCTTTTTTTCATTCTTTTCCCGGAAAGGCAGATAAAATGTACTATTCTTTAGTCGGTATCCTTGCGTTGATAATTCTCTTTATAAGCAATCACGACGTGCTTTTCAGAAAAAGGAGCAGTCTTACAAAGGTCCTGACGTCTTACCGCAATTTCCTCATTACCGTCGCTATCTTTTACGTGTCCGACGTGCTGTGGGGCTATTTCTGGGTAAAACTCATGCGCGCGCCGCTTTTTATCGACACCGAGCTGTTTTTCATCGCCATGGCGCTCGGCATCATGTTCCTTACAAGGTACGCCGCGGATTATCTTGAAGATAAAAGCGCCTTCCGCGCTATCCTGCTCGTTTCGGGCAGAGCGTTCTGCTACGGCGTCGTGCTCGTTACGCTGATAAACCTGTTCTATCCGATCATGTTTTATATAGACGAGGAATGCGGCTATTTCCCACGTATCGCAAGGTATATAACCCTCGGCTTTCAGATAGTCATGCTTCTTCTCACCTCCGTTTACGCCTTTTACGGCGCGGCGAAGACCCGCGATAACGCGGGAAGAAGATACCTTACGATAGGTATGTTCGGCGTTGTTATGCTTCTTTCGATAACGATACAGATGTTTTTCCCGCTGCTCCCGCTCTATTCCATAGGCTATACGCTCGAGTGCAGCCTGCTCCGTACCTTCATAATCGAAAACGAGCGCAAGGAATACCGCGAAAGTCTTGAAAAGGCGCTCTGCCGCGAACAGGAGCAGTCGCAGGAGCTTAAGACGGCGTGGAAGCTCGCCTATACCGACGCGCTTACCGGCGTAAAGAGCAAGCTCGCGTATATCGAAAGGGAAACGCAGACCGACGCCGCGATAGAAAACGGCACGTTGAGCGGGCTCGCCCTCGTCGTGTTTGATTTAAACGACCTTAAGCGCATAAACGACACGCTCGGGCACGAAACGGGCGACAAATACATAACCGACGGATGCGCCCTTATACTTGAATACTTTAAAAACAGCCCCCTTTACCGCACAGGCGGCGACGAGTTTATCGCCATCCTCGAAGGCGAGGACTACGTTAACAGAGCGGGCATTTTCGCGGCGTTCAGCAACCATGCCGTGAAAAATATCGCCGACGGCGGCGTCGTCATAGCCTGCGGCATAGCCGAGTATATAAGAGGCAAAGACACGAACTGCAAGCAGATACTCGAACGCGCGGATCAGCTTATGTACGAGCGCAAGGAGCTGCTTAAAAAACTCTCCATCGCCTCCGGCGACTGATTTTTTTAGGACAGTATAAAAAAGACCGTTTCAAAACGGTCTTTTTTCAGGCCGATTTGAATTCAGCCGCGGCCCTTTCCGGAAAAGTGCAAAAATACATATAAAAATCTCGTGGAAAAGTGTAAAAAACCGTATAGGATTCTCGTGGAAAAGTGTAAATGTTCGTTGATTTTTTTGTGGATTTGTGTAAAGAGAGCCCTTACTGTTGAGAATCGCAACGGATATTTCAATTCTTCTATTGCTGATTTTCGTACAAAAAGCCGCCCTTTCGGGCGGCTTTGATCATAATATTCAACGTACCGTTTTCGGTACGCGGCGTATTGTATGATAGAAGAAAAACGGAAGGGAAGCGGTACCGTGGGTTGGAAAAGAAGCGTTGAGGAAAAACGCCGGCTGAAAAAGCTTGCGGAGTCGCATCCCGCGTATATCCACCACGGCGGCGCGCGGTTGACATCCGGCGGATTTGTTGCTAAACTTGAGAAAAGCCCTCCGGAGGTGGAAAATGAACTTCGACAGATTGACGGCGTTTTTAGACGCGATCCCGACCTACGGCGCGCCGGGAGCCGACTGCATAGTGCAGAAGGATCACGAAACGGTTTACCGGCACACGGTGGGGTACAGCTGCGTTGAGACAAAAACGCCCATGCTCGGCAACGAGAGGTTTTATCTTTATTCCTGCACAAAGCCGATAACCGTCGCGGCGTTTATGCAGCTTTACGAAAAGGGTCTTTTTTCGCTTGACGATCCTCTTTCAAAGTATATCCCCGAATACGAAAACATGACCGTGAAAATACAGCGCGAGGACGCGCCCCTCGGCGGAGATATAGAGGAGGGGCCATACGAGAAAGCCAAGTCGCCGATCCTTATAAGACAGCTTTTATCTATGACCGCGGGCTTTTCCTACAAGACCGACACAAAGCCCTTAAAGGCCTTATATGAAAAGACCGACGGCAGGATGCCGACTCTTGAGGCCGTGCGCGAATACGCAAGGTCGCCTCTTTACTGTCAGCCGGGAGAACACTGGAATTACGGTATGGCGCACGATATTATAGGCGGCCTTATAGAGGTCCTTTCGGGGAAAAGGCTCGGAGAATACTTAAAAGAGAATATTTTTGCGCCGCTCGGGATGAAAAACACAAAGTTCGCGCGTCCCGACGGTGAGGCGATCATGCCCCAGTACAAGTACGATTTAAGGACCGCCGAAATAAAAAATACGCGGAATAAAAACGCGCTTGTTTTAGGCACGGAATACGAATCGGGCGGCGCGGGACTCATTTCGACCGTTGACGACTACATCCTCTTTGCCTCGGCTATGGCGAACGGCGGCAGGGGAAAAAGCGGCGCGAGCATTTTAAAGCCCGAAACGATAGACCTTATGCGAACGCCTCAGCTTACCTATAAGCAGGCGCGAAGCTACAGATGGGCGACAGAAGTCGGTTATTCCTATGCCCTCGGCTTCCGCACGCTTACCGATCCGGAGACCGCGGGCTGCGGCGCGCCGGTCGGCGAGTTCGGGTGGAGCGGCGCGGCAGGCTGTTACGCGAGTTTTTGCCCCGAAATGGGAGTCGCCGTTTTTTACGCTCAGCAAATGCTTAACAGTATGGAGCCGTATATCCATCCGCAGATACGCAATTTCGTTTACGGCGCCTTCAACAGATGACAGTATAAAAATAAAGATCCGTCGCGCGGGCAAACCCCGCGCGGCGGATCTTTCACGCAAAAAGAACAGTTTAAAGTACGATCATATGAGCCGACGAGCTTTTGCCCATCATCAGCTTTTCGCCCGATTTGTCGAACTCTATTTTCAGCATAACGTCGTTGCCCATGGGAGTCGTCTCAAGCACCGTTCCGTCGCCGAAGGTTTTGTGACGGACTCTTTGCCCGACCCTGA
>JAFSVO010000038.1 GCA_017444965.1 Clostridia bacterium
GAGGTATATTTGTTTTTAATATATCTCGCCTGCGGCGAGGTATATTTGTTTTTAATATATCTCGCCTGCGGCGAGGTATATTTGTTTTTAATATATCTCGCCTGCGGCGAGGTCTATCAAAAACGCGAAATATATCGAACGCTTGCGTATATCGAACGATAAAAATATCCCGCCGAAAGCGGGATATTTTTATCGTATATCGAATGCGAAGCATATATCGACGAAAAGCGCAAGCTTTTCTTCAGTTCATCATCTGCCGTCTTCTGGCGAGATTCATGGTGCCGTCCTGCATCTGGGCTATGGAATCGAGCGCCTTGCCGGTGCCGTAAGACACGCAGGAAATGGCGTCGTCGGCGACCCTCGTCGGGATGCCCGTCTTCATCTCTATAAGCTTGTCGAAGCCGTAAAGCAGCGAGCCGCCTCCCGTCATGACTATGCCGTTCGTCGCGATATCGCCGACGAGCTCGGGCGCCGTTCTTTCAAGCACCGAATGCACCGCCTCGACTATCCTCGACGCCGTCTCTTCAAGCGCCTCGAGCATCTCGTCGCTTGTGACGGTAAATACCCTCGGAAGGCCCGTCATAAGGCATCTGCCCTTGACTTCCATCTCCCTCGTTTCGGGGAACTGATAGACGCAGCCGATGCTCATCTTTATTTCTTCGGCGGTGCGTTCGCCGATAAGTACGTTGTGCTTTTTGCGTATGAACTTGACTATCGCCTCGTCAAACTTGTCGCCGGCTATCTTGATAGACGTCGAATCGACTATGGCGCCGAGCGATATGACCGCGATATCCGCCGTGCCGCCGCCGATATCGACTATCATAGAGCCGTTCGGCTGCGCGATATCGATGCCAGCGCCTATTGCCGCGGCAATAGGCTCTTCAATAAGGAAGACCCTTTTCGCGCCCGCCTGAGTGCCCGCGTCTATAACAGCGCGCTCTTCGACCTCGGTTATCACGCTCGGGATGCAGATTATGATATTCGGCTTGAAAAGGCGGAAGCCGAGCACTTTTCTTATAAACTCGCGTATCATTTTTTCGGTCATCTCATAGTCGGAAATAACGCCCTCTCTTAAAGGACGGACCGCGACTATGTTGCCCGGCGTTCTGCCGAGCATGCGCTGCGCGTCGGAGCCGACGGCGAGCACTTTTCCCGAAAGCTTGTCGACCGCGACGACCGACGGCTCATGCAGTACGATGCCTTTGCCCTTTACGAAAACCAGCACCGAAGCCGTGCCTAAATCTATACCAATATCTCCGTTCGACACAGATACCTCTCCTTTTAACAATTTATAGTTATAATTATTATATATTATCCCGCGAGGTTTTTCAATACTTTTATTAAAAATAAAGAAAAAAGCCGCGAAAGCTTATATGAAAACGCCGCGGAGCGAAAGCTCCGCGACGCGTTCCGTGTATTATTTCTTCTTGTCTTTTATCTTTCCGAAGAAGTTCTTTTTCGCCGAGTGCTGCGAGTCGCCGCAGCTTTCGTCGAACTTCTTCAAAAGCTCTTTCTGCTCGCGGCTTAAGTTCCTGGGCGTTTCAACTACCACCTTTACGTACATATCGCCGACGCCTCTGCCGTTTACGGCTTTGATGCCGTTGCCGCGCAGTCTGAACACGGCGCCCGTCTGAGTGCCCTCGGGCATTCTGTACTGCACCTTGCCGGTAAGGGTCGGAACGGTAAGATCGGCGCCCAGCGCCGCCTGCACGAAGGAAACGGGCATTTCAAGGATAATGTCGTTTCCATCGCGCTTGAATATTTCGTGCGGAAGCACCCTTACGGTGACGTAAAGGTCGCCCGCGGGGCCGCCGTTAAGTCCGCGGTTTCCCTCGCCGGATACCGAGAAGGTCTGACCGTCGTCTATGCCGGCGGGCACCTTGACCTTAAGCTTGCGCAGCCGCTTTACCTGACCCGAGCCTCTGCACGACGTGCACGGCTCGCGTATCACCTTGCCGGTGCCGCCGCAGTTGCGGCAGGGGCCAGTAGACGAGAAGACGCCGAAGGGGGTGCGCTGCTGCGTCTGCACCTGCCCGGTGCCGTGGCACGCGGGGCACGTTTCGGGCTTTGTGCCCTTTTTCGCGCCCGTGCCGCCGCAGTCGGGGCAGCCTTCCGTCCTTGTGACGTTGACCTCTTTTTCACAGCCGAACGCCGCCTCGGTAAAGCTTATCGTAAGCGTCGCCCTTATCGTTTCGCCCTTTGCGGGGCCGCGCGTTCTGGCGCCGCCGCCCGAAAAGCCGCCGAAAAGATCGCCGAAAATATCGCCGAGGTCGGAAAAGCCGCCGAAGCCGCCCGAGAAGCCGCTGAACCCGCCGAAGCCGCCTGCGCCGCCGGCGCCGCCCGGGTTGTAGCTCGGGTCTATGCCCGCGTGGCCGAACTGATCGTAGCGCGCCTTCTTCTCTTTATCCGAAAGGACCTCGTAGGCGGCGTTTATCTCTTTCATTTTCTGCTCGGCAGACTTATCGCCCGGGTTTAAGTCCGGGTGATATTTCTTCGCGAGCGTTCTGTACGCTTTTTTTATCTCTTCGTCGGAAGCGCCCTTCTTAAGCCCGAGCACTTCATAAAAATCCCGACGCTCTTCAGCCATACTTATTCTCCTCTGCCCGCGGGCGAACGCCCGCGGGCATCATAAATCGTAATAATAACTTACTTCTTGTCGTCTTCGTCGACCGGCTTGAAGTCGGCGTCGTAGACGGTTTCGCCCTGCGGCTCCTGCGCCGCGCCCTGCGCGGGGTCGCCCTGCGGCGCCGCGTTCTTATAGAGCTTTTCGGCTATGGCGTAGAAGCGCTTAGTCAGCTCTTCGCTGTCCGCCTTTATAGCCGCCTCATCCTGGCCCTTTAAGGTCTCTTTAAGCTTTTCAAGCTGCTCTTTTACGGGCGCTTTTTCCTCTTCGGTTATCTTGTCGCCGAGCTCGTTTAAGCTCTTTTCGGTCTGATAGACGAGCGCTTCGGCGTTGTTTCTCGTGTCTAC
>JAFSVO010000039.1 GCA_017444965.1 Clostridia bacterium
ATCGCCGAAATAAGCTCCTGACGGTCCATTTTGAGAGATATGGGCTGATCCTTCGGTATAGCCGCGCGGAAATTGATGAAATCGCCCTCTAAAAGACGGGTTATGACGGTTACGTCGGCAAACTCGAAAAGCGCGAATTTTCGCGTCGTATAGATCACGCATTCTTCTTCATCCTCTGGGAGTATGCGGGATATCTCCTTAAGGGAATCGCCGGGAACTATAAAGCGTATTTCTTCGGCGTTCAGCTTGACGACCGTTTCGCTGCGCGTCGCGAGCCTGTAACCGTCGACCGCGCACATGATGAGAACGTCGCCGTCAACTTCAAAGAGCGCGCCCGTGTGAGTAGGTTTATTTTCGTTGTTGGAAACGGCGAAGACCGTCTGATCTATCATCTGTTTGAAAAGCGAATCGGAAAGTTTTATGCCGCTGTTCTTTTCAACGGTAGGTATCGCGGGAAATTCGTCCGCGGGTCTTGTGGTAAGGGTGAATTTAGTCGCGCCGCAGTTTATTTTGCAGCTTAAATTCTCGTCGACCGTGATAGTCACTTCGTCGCCCGGCATTTTTCTTACCATATCGATAAGTCTTCTTTCAATGATAACTACAGAGCCGGGCGCGACTACCGTTGCGGGAATGGTTTTCGTAATGCCGATCTTGAGGTTATAGCCCGTAAGAGTGACGGTTTCCCCGGCAGCGCTGAAAAGGATACCGCCGAGTATCTGATCGGTGCTTTTAAGGGATACGGCGTGACTGCATACTGCGATAGCTTCCGAAAGCTCGGATTTTGCACAGGTAAATTTCATGTTAACAGCCCCTTTATTTTTTTATAAAATACTTTTTTTAGTAGTAACAGTAGAGTTTGTCAAAAATGTTGAATACGTGAAAAAGCTCTTTAAAAACGCGGTTTTTCCCGTTAACAGGCGGGTGTTGAAAACGGTATCTTTATTCGGCGGTTTTGAACAGTGAAAATTTTGAACATGCGCGGAAGATTATTTGAACAGGCAATATGTGGAAAACTTATTTATTTTCAATAGTTTGCCTTATTTCCTTTATTTCCGATTCAAAGTAGGAATCGTCCTCGATTTTTTTTCTTACGGTGTTGGTCGAATAGATTATTGAGGAATGGTTACGGTTCATAAACGACGCTATTGCGGGAAAGGACATTTCGGTCATTTCTTTCATAAGATAGCAGGCGACCTGGCGGGCGTTTGAAACGTGCTGTGAATTGTCCTTTGAAAGTATCTTTTCTTCGGGAATGCTGTAATAGATCGCCGTTTCGGACAGAATGAGCTGAGGCGTCGGGTGAAGCCCCGGTCTTTCTTTGATAAGGTCGCGCAGCGCCTCCTGCACCATAGGAAGGTCTATGGTACAGTCGATAAGCGACGAGCGGGCTTTTATTTTATGTACCGCGCCTTCAAGCTCACGCACGTTATTCGTAATATTCGACGCTATGTAATCGATTATTTCAGGCGAAAGGACAAGGCCTATCGCGCGGCTTTTATCGTCTACCATCGCCATACGGGTCTCAAGCTCGGGGGTGTCTATGCCGACGGCAAGGCCCATTTCAAAGCGGCTGACCAGCCTTTCGACGAGGGCGAGATCGCGCGGCGGCTTATCCGCGGTAAGAACTATAAAGTTTCCTTTCTCGTGCAGGGTGTTGAAAATGTTGAAAAACTCTTCCTGCAAACTTCCCTTTCCGACGAAGAACTGAACGTCGTCGACAAGAAGAAAGTCGGCGGTGCGGTATTTTTCGCGGAAATCCGAACGCCCCGTTTTTATCGCCGAAACGAGCTCGTTTAAAAGCTCTTCCGACTTTGCGTAAACGACGTTTGCCGAAGGGAGGCGTTTTTTGACGGCGCCTGCGATCGCGAAAAGAAGGTGCGTCTTTCCGAGACCGGGAGGGCCGTAAATAAAAAGCGGATTGTATTCGCTGCCCTCTCCCTGCGCTACGGCGGTCGCCGCAGCGTGAGCGTATCTGTTCGAGGGCCCGACTATGTAGTTTTCAAACGTATATTTGGAGGAATAGCCGCCGGACGCGTTCTGCGAGATGCCGAGCGCCTCTTCCTCGGTAATAAATTCGGGGCGCAGAGAACGCCCGGAAACGTCAATGTCTTTGAGTATCTCGGAAACGATCCCGGTAAACTTTTCCTTTAAGACGCCGCGCTCCATTTCGGTCGGCACGCTGATATAAAGCTTGTCATTCTTTACGGTAACGGCGCGCGCGTTACGAAACCACGTAGAGACGACGACTTCCCCATCTTTATCGGTAAGAACGCCGACGACCGCGTCAAGCAGAGAGTCCGGAGTCTGTATCATTGACTGCATCGCATTATTCTCCTTCTAATTATATATATATATTA
>JAFSVO010000040.1 GCA_017444965.1 Clostridia bacterium
TAGTAAACAGGTATTTTAACAAATGCCGAAGCTACGCGAACCGCGCTATCGACCGTCTTTGCGAAAGCGAGCCCGAGGACGAGGCGGAAGAGGATGAAGAGGAAATATATGTCCCGCCCGAAATTGAGGAAAAACGCGTTTCCTTAAATACAAGACGGCTCGAGGCGGTCAAAAACGCCGTTATCGAAAGCGGAGCTTCGTCGGTCATAGACCTCGGCTGCGGCGAGGGGAGGCTCACGGCGCAGCTTTTAGAGGAAAGGCAGATAAAGCGGGTCGGCGCGGCGGACGTTTCGGTCGCCGCCCTCGAAAAGGCGAAACAGATACTGCGGCTCGAGCGTATGCCGCCCTATAAAAAGGAAAAGCTCACGCTCATGCAGGCGTCGCTTACCTATAAAGACGAGCGTTTTTCGGGCTACGACGCGGCGTGCGTCGTCGAGGTCATAGAGCATATCGACCCGCAGCGCGTCCCCGCCTTCGAGCGGGTGCTCTTCGAGTTCGCCTCTCCCGAAACGGTCGTCCTCACGACTCCTAACAAAGAGTATAACGCGCATTACGAATGGATTTCGGACACTCGCCTGCGGCATTACGACCACAGATTCGAGTGGAGCCGCGAAGAGTTCAATAAATGGGCGGAGCATATTTGCGAAAAGTTCGGTTACACGGCTGAAATAAGCGGTATAGGCGACTCCGACGAAGAGTACGGCGCGCCTACGCAGATGGGGGTGTTCAGAAAATGCTGCTTGAAAAAAACAAAATAAGGATACCCGAGTTTTCTCTCATAGCGCTCGTTGGCGCGACTTCCTCGGGCAAAACGACGTTCGCGAAAAAGCATTTTAAGCCGACCGAGGTGCTTTCTTCCGACTTCTTCCGCGCAATGGTGTCAGACGACGAAAACGACCAGAGCGTGTCAAAAGAGGCGTTCGACCTTCTTTACTGCGCGACTGAAAAGCGTCTTCGCCTTATGAAGACGACCGTGATAGACGCGACTAACGTTCAGCAGAGTGCAAGGAAAAGGATTATAGAACTCGCGAAAGAGCATGACGTGCATCCCGTGGCGATAGTCCTCAACGTCCCCGAAAAAGAACTGTTTGCGAGAAACGCCGCCCGTCCCGACAGAGGATACCCCGAAAGAGTAGTCGCAAAACAGTCGTACGATCTCAAAAGAAGCATTAAAAATCTGAGTAAAGAGGGCTTTCGTTTCATTTTCGTTTTAGACTCGGAGCAGGAAATAAACGGCGTAGAGATAATACGCACGAAGCTTTGGAACGATAAAAAGGACGAGCACGGTCCTTTCGATATAATAGGCGACGTTCACGGCTGCTTTGACGAGCTTTGCGAGCTTCTTACAAAGCTCGGTTATACTTTTGACAAAGAAACCGGCTTTTCTCACCCTGGGGGGCGCAAGGCGATATTCTGCGGCGACCTCTGCGACAGAGGCCCGAAAAACGTTGAAGTTCTCAGTCTTGTGATGAAAGCGGTAAAAAGCGGGAACGCCTTCGCCGTGCCGGGCAACCACGATATGAAGCTTTATAAATACCTTTGCGGCAGAGCCGTTCAGCAGACTCACGGGCTTGAAAGGACGGTCGCCGAGATAGAGGGAGAAAGCGAAGAGTTTAAAAAAGAAGTAAAAGAGTTTTTGAGAACTCTTGTAAGTCACTACGTTTTCGACGACGGAAAGCTCGCCGTCTCACACGCGGGGCTTAAAGAGGAATACGTAGGGCGCGGGTCGCCGCGCGTCAGGGATTTCTGTATTTTCGGCGAAACTACGGGAGAGACGGACGAATACGGGCTTCCCGTCAGGGTAGATTGGGCGTCCTGTTACCGCGGAAAGGCGACCGTCGTTTACGGGCATATCCCGCGGACGGACGTCCTTTCAATGAACGGCACTTACTGCATAGATACCGGCTGCGTTTTCGGCGGCAAACTTACGGCTTACAGATACCCCGAAAGAGAGATAGCCGACGTCCCGGCGAAGGCCGTCTATTACGAGCCCGCAAAGCCGCTTTCCGGAAGCGTGTCTTCTGTCGACGATATGCTGACCGCAGGCGACGTTCAGGGCGACCGTTACCTTACGACCGGGCTTATGCCCTCCGTCACCGTAAGGAGCGGGAACGCTTCCGCGGCGCTTGAGGTAATGTCGCGCTACGCGGCGGATCCCCACTGGCTCATATATCTTCCGCCGACAATGTCCCCATGCGAAACGAGCCCGCTCGACGGTTATCTTGAACACCCGCTCGAGGCGTTTTCCTATTACAGAACGCGCGGCGTCCGGAGGGTCGTGTGCGAAAAGAAGCATATGGGCTCGCGCGCGGTCATAGTCCTCTGCCGCACGCCTGAGGCGGCGGCGTCGCGCTTCGGCGTTTCCGACGGCTCCCGCGGGATAATCTACACAAGGACCGGGCGGCACTTCTTCGACGACGCGCAAATTGAAAACGAAGTGCTTTCGCGGCTTGAAAGTGTGCTTACGAAGACGGGCTTCTGGGAAGACTTCGCCACCGACTGGGTGTGCCTTGATACCGAGCTTATGCCATGGTCCGAAAAGGCGCGGCTTCTTCTTGAAAAGCAGTACGCGCCCGTCGGCAGGGCGGGGAAGCAGGGGCTTAACGCCGCGGTCAGCGCCCTTCGCAAGGCGTGCAAAAGACCGAATACGCCCTTTGAAGTGGGCGAGAATACCTCCGGGCAGAACGCCGACCCCAAGGCGCTTTTAAAAAGATTCGCCGAAAAGAAAAAAGCGATAGACGGCTATATAGACGCTTACAGAGAATACTGCTGGAAGGTAAACTCGCCCGACGACCTTAAAATAGCGCCCTTCCACCTCCTCGCCTGCGAGGGGAACGTATTTACGAACGAGACCCACGTATGGCACATGGAAAAGTTAGAGCAGTACTGCACGGGGGTCGACCCGATATTCATAAAGACCGATCATATATGCGTCGACACGGTTGACGAAGAAAGCGTGAAGCAGGGCGTTTCGTGGTGGCTTTCGCTGACGGGCTCGGGCGGCGAGGGAATGGTCGTAAAGCCTGAAAGCTTCGTCGCGAGGCGGCAGACAGAGCTTTTACAGCCCGCCGTAAAGTGCCGCGGCGCCGAATACTTAAGGATAATCTACGGCCCCGAATATCTTATGCCCGAGCATCTTACGCGGCTTAAAAAACGTTCGCTCGGAAGAAAGCGCTCGCTCGCTTTAAGAGAATTCGCCTTAGGCGCGGAAGCGCTTACCCGCTTCGTCGCGAAAGAGCCCTTATACAGGGTGCACGAATGTGTTTTCGGCGTGCTCGCGTTTGAAAGCGAACCCGTCGATCCGCGGCTTTAAAACACGGCTCTTCCCGTATACCGGGAGGAGCCGCGTTTATATTTGCGTCGAAATCAGGCCGAAAGGCTTGGTTTCGGCTTGTTTTTCGCTTTGAAAGCGCGCGGAAAAGGATTTTAAATTATGCTTTGACAAAAGAGGAAGGCTCGTTTATAATTATAATGTTATATTATAGTTAAAAATTAAAATAATATATTTAATTCGCAGGAGGTATTTCCGAATGAAGATCAAACGGTCCCGCATTATCCTGTGCGTACTGCTGGCGGCGCTTATATTTACTTTAGCGCTTGCGACGGCGGCGTACGCCGACGACGAGCCGGGCGCGCCCGAGCTCACGATAGCGTATAAGAACCTGTCCTATTCGAGCAATATATTCGTTCTTTACGCGGTGAGGCATCAGAACGTCGCCTCGCCCGAAAGAATATCCATGCTCTTCTGGACCGCGCCGCAGGACGGCGGCTACCTTAA
>JAFSVO010000041.1 GCA_017444965.1 Clostridia bacterium
ACGGCTGGATAGCCCACTGCACCAACACGCACGACGGCGGCGACAAGAACGACTATAACTACGTTACCAAAAACGACTCGCCGGAGCTCTTCGGCG
The DNA here is from genome assembly GCA_017444965.1 of Clostridia bacterium. Taxonomy (GTDB): domain Bacteria; phylum Bacillota; class Clostridia; order Oscillospirales; family Butyricicoccaceae; genus RGIG3513. The sequence goes on from JAFSVO010000041.1 coordinate 97, forward strand.
GCATGACCTTCGATAAAATAGACGTGCTTATCGACCGCGCGGGCGGCTATTACACCTTCACGAGCAGCTATAAGGTAAACGTGTTCAACCCCTTCCGCGACGGCATAAAGCCGAACGAGGCGGCGGTTTTACGCGCAAAATACCTCACCGGCGTAATAACATATAAAGAGTGCTCGGCATACCAGTACGGCACGGCTTCAAAGGGCTCGGACGTCACGTTTACCTACGTCTTCCGCAACGACACGAAAGAGGATACGACCGTGACCCTTACCGATAAGCTCCCCGCGGGCCTCGCGTATAAGTCGGGCGAAGTATCCTTCACGAACGGCGCGCTTGAGGTACAGGTAAAGGTCCCCGCTCGCGGAACGGTAAAGAAGAGCTTCACGGCGACCGTCACCGCCGAAAACGGCACGAGGATAGACTGCGGCGACACTAAGGGGTGCGGCGTTCCGCAGAACGCGACTCCCTTTACCGTCCGCAACACTCTTCCGAACGGCGGCAAGGCGATAACCGACGCGTACAAGGGCGTTACCGCAGGGAACGACTTAGATTACATAAACGCCGTTTATAAGAAAGCGCTCGGGCGCGAGACGACGATAACCTCCAAAGCGGACTTTATAAAGAGCACGTTTGATATAAAGGACGAAAAGGAGTGCGGCAAGATATATAACGACCTTATGGTAAATCAGTATACCTTCGGCGGCGCCTCCTGCCTCGAGATGAAAGAGATCAGATCCTTCCGCTTGAGAAACGTCGAGATGCGCGACCTTATCGCGGGCGACGTAATAGCCGTTATGAAGGATAAGGATACGCTCGAACTGTGGCTCTACGTCGGCGAAGGGAAGCTCGCCGTATTTGAAGACGGCAAACTGCACGTGGTGCCCGCCGCGAACGCCATGGCGCTTCTGCAGTCCATCTTCGCAGAATACGCCTTCGCGATATTAAGACCGTCTGTGGCTTTTTAAAGCGGGGCTTTAAAAAGCGTGAAATACGGGGAAAAGCGCTGCTTTTCCCCGTGTGAAATACGCCTGCGGCGTGTGAAATAATTTGCTTCGCAAATTGTGAAATACCGACTTCGTCGGCATGAAGGTATGCGGCAAAGCCGCATAACATACAACCTTTAGGGTTGATTACATACAGCCTTTCGGCTGATTACATACGCCGCGATGCGGCAATTACATACATCCCTTCGGGATGATTTCACAAAGTATGCGCCTGCGGCGCATAAAACGGTAAAATAATAAACCCGATATAAAGGAGACCACATTATGAAAGAAATCACGGCTTTAATTCTCGCGGCGCTTATGCTGCTTTCGCTTTTGGCGGCGTGCGGTGAAAAAACGCCCGCGCCCGCGACCGAAAACGACGGCGGGCAGACGGCGCAGACGGGCGAGGAAACAACGGCGCCCGCGCCCGACGATGATGAAGAAAAAGATAAGGACGCGACCGAGACCGTATCTAACACGGGCGACGTCGTTATAACTACAACAGAGCCGTCGGGGAGCGACGCTCAAACGCCGGCTCCCGGCGCGCAGACGGGGACGCAGACCCCGCAGGATCAGACTCCGCAGACGCCCCCCGCGCAGACGCCGCAAACGCAGACGCAGCAGCCGCAGACCGCGCAGACGTCGGCGAACGGCGTTCCGGTGTCTTCTTTGGCATCCAAAAAAGACGCCTATCTTAAAAAGCCCTATACGAAGCCGCAGGATATCCGCGTCATGGTGTGGGGCGACTCGGTCATAAACGTGCATTCGATAGAGGACACGGTGCGCCAGCTGGCGCTTTGCGACGGCTTCAACGTAAACTTTTACAGCGATATAAGCAACATTTACGGCCAGTCCTCGGCGTATCAACTTTACGGCACCTTCGACTGGGACGGTGAAGAGACGACCTCTAATATC
>JAFSVO010000042.1 GCA_017444965.1 Clostridia bacterium
CCGAATTTAGCTGACCAAAGGTCAATTTAGCTTGACGGAGTCAAATTTAGCTCGCGCAAAGCGCGAATTTAGCTGCGCCGCGAGAGTACGAGAGTATAAGAAATATATAAAATCATTGACTTATTTTGCTTTTATTATATAATTAAATTGATATATTATAATTTTCTCGCGGCGCTTTTTCGCGGCGCGGTTTCGGAGGTGTTGACTATCAATATCGTCATATACGCTATGGTCTACCTCGGCGCTTTGCTTATGGTATACAACGTAACGGGCTTTATCGGCTACGTCCGCTTCGTCAAGCGCGAAGAGGCGATCGCCGGCAGGCTTACCATGCTTTACGTGCCGGTCTTTCTGCTCGTCATGTTCCTTTTGGGCTATCTTGCCGTCGGCATTTTCGGAAAGCCCGACCTTATAGTTTCGGGCATACTCTTCGGCGGCAGTATCTTCGTTTTCATAATGTACCGGCTGCTGCGCAGGATAACGCGCTCGCTTATCGAGGGCGAAAAGGCGAAGTCTAAGCTTTTAGTTGCCGAAGAGAGCGCGAAGGCGAAATCAAACTTCCTTTCAAACGTGAGCCATGAGATGAGAACGCCCTTGAACGTGATAATGGGCATATCGGGCGTCGCGATGAAGAACGAGGACCTTTCCCCGGAGACGCGCTCGCAGTTTGAAAAGACGGGGCTTGCCGCGCGGCATCTTCTGGGTCTTATAAACAACGTGCTCGACTTAAACCGCATCGAAACGGGCGAGCTTACGGTAAAGCACGAAAGCTTTTCGCTGTCCTTCTTACTCGATCAGGTCAACGCGATAGCCGAGATACAGTGCGTCGAAAAGGGCCTTTCCTACGAGTGCGCGTGCGAAGACGCCCTGCGCGGCTTCTATAAGGGGGACGAGACGCTTATCCGCCAGGTGCTTCTGGCGCTTTTGGACAACGCCGCGAAATACACCGACGCGCCGGGGCAGGTCACGCTCGCCGTTTCGGGCGCGCGTACCGGGAGCGGCGCCGAGATAAGCTTTGCCGTAAAGGACACGGGCGTCGGCATAAGCGAAGAGTATATGCCCCACCTGTTCGAGACCTTCTCGCAGGAAAACCAGTCGTCTACGAACCGCGGCGGCGCGGGCGTTTCTCTTTCGGTCGCGAAGAAGGCGGCCGACCTTATGGGCGGGACCCTTACGGCGGAAAGCGTCAAGGGCGAGGGCTCTGTCTTTACCTTAAAGCTTACGCTTGAGGGCGCGGGCTTTGAGGAGGCTTCTTCAAACAAAGCGGCCGAGGCGCTTTCCTCGCTTGAAGGGACGCGGATACTCGTCGTCGACGACATAGAGGAGAACGCCGATATAGTCTGCGACCTTTTAGAGCTTGAAGGGGTCGAGACAGAGCGCGCGGACAACGGGCTTGCGGCTTTAGAGACGTTCGAGCGCTCGCCCGAGCGGTATTTTTCCGCCATTCTTATGGACCTGCGCATGCCGGTCATGGACGGGTTTGAGGCGACGCGGAAGATAAGGGCGCTGACACGCCCCGACGCCAGGACGGTGCCAATAATCGCGCTTACCGCGAACACGTTTGAAAGCGACGTGCGCGCCTCGTTCGACGCGGGCATGAACGCCCACCTCGCGAAGCCTACAGACGCCGACCTTCTTTACGACACGCTCAAAAAACTGATAGCGGGCGCCATAGAAAACGAAAGGATAGCCGCCTTATGATAAGATCGAAACAGATACAAAGGCCGCAGAAGGTGCTGATAGTCGACGACCAGGAGTTAAACCGCGACGTTTTAGGCACGATACTTGAGGACGACTACGAGCTTTTATTTGCCGAAAACGGCAAAGATGCCATGGACCTTATGCGAGAGCATAAAGAGGACCTTTCGATAATACTTTTGGACCTTATAATGCCCGTGATGAACGGGTTTGAGGTGTTAGAAGCCGTCAAAGCCGACGACGAGCTTTCGCATATCCCGATAATCGTCTTAACGGCGGACAAGAGCGCCGAGCTTCAGGCGCTTCAAATGGGCGCCGCCGACTTTATCACGAAGCCGTTTGACGTGTCGGAGGTCATTCCGGCGCGCGTCGGGCGCGTGATAGAGCTTAACGAAGGGCGCAAGCTTATTTCCGCCGCCGAGCACGACAGGCTGACGGGGCTTTATAACCGCAACTTCTTCTTTGAGTACGCAAACCGCCTTTACACCTATCACCCCGAAATGCATATGGACGCGGTCGTTATGAACATAGAGCAGTTCCATTCGGTAAACGCCCTGAACGGGCGCGAGTTCGGCGACGAGGTGTTAAGAGTTTTAGGCGAAGAGATACGCGCGTTTTTGAGCAAGACGGAGGGCATCGCCAGCCGCTTTGAAGCCGACAGATTCGATATTTACTGCGTGCATCAGCCCGACTACGGGGCGCTTCTTTCGCGCTTTCAGAAAAGGGTCGACGCCGTGTCCGAAAAGGTCAACATCCACCTGCGCATGGGCGTAAAGCCGTGGCGCGAGGGCTCGGAGCCTATTCTTCTTTTCGACTGCGCCCACGCCGCCTGCAACAAGGTGCGCGGCGACTACAGAACGCCCCTCGTCGTTTACGACGAGGATATGCGCCGGAGAGAGCTTTTCAACCAGCGTCTTTTAAACGACCTGCGGCGCGCGCAGGAGGAAAGACAGCTTAAGGTTTTTTATCAGCCGAAATACGACATTCAGCAGGATCCGCCACGCCTCGCGAGCGCCGAGGCGCTTATCCGCTGGAAGCATCCCGAGCTCGGCATGATATCGCCGGGCGACTTCGTCCCGCTTTTCGAGGGCAACGGGCTTATCGGCGTCGTCGACAGGTTCGTCTGGCAGGAGGCGGCGCGGCAGATAGCCGAGTGGCGCAGGGAATACGGCTTTACCCTGCCCGTGTCGGTAAACCTTTCGCGATCCGACGTGTTCGACCCGACTCTTGAAGAAAAACTTAAAGAGCTTATCGGGGAAAACGGGCTTTCGTACAAGGATATAAAGCTTGAAGTCACCGAGTCGGCTTACACAGACAACCCCAAAAAGGTGCTCGACGTGATAGAGTCGCTCCGCGCGCTCGGGTTTGAAATTGAGATGGACGACTTCGGCTCGGGCTACTCGTCCTTAAACATGCTTTCGGATATGCCGATAGACGTTCTTAAAATGGACATGAAGTTTATCCGCAACATCGAAAAGAGCGAGACGGACAGAAAACTCGTAAAGCTTATAATCGAGATAGCCCAGTATCTTAACGTCAAGGTAGTCGCCGAGGGCGTAGAGACGGCGGGACAGCTCGATATATTAAAGAAAAACAAGTGCGACCTTGTTCAGGGCTACTACTTCTCGCGGCCGCTCGCGCCCGAGGAGTTTAAGAAGCTTATTGAAGGCGAAATTAAAACCGAAAGGAAATGATGATATGACTTTAAAGGAACTTTACGACCTGATAGGCGGCGACTACGATCAGGCGCTGCGCGTGCTGAGAGTTGAAAAACTGCTCGACAAGCATATCAGAAAGCTGACGCAGGGCGGCGTTATCGAAAAGCTTTTAGAGGCGGGCGAAGGCATGGACGCGACCGCGCTTTTCGAGGCGGCGCACGCGGCGAAGGGCGTTTTCGGCAACTTGGGGCTCCCGCTTCTCGCGGGAGCGGCGTCGGAGATAGCCGAAGAATACAGACCGGGAAACCCGAGAAAGTTTTCCGACGGGGAAGTTAAAGAGAAGCTTGCCAAAATAAAAGAGATATACAAAAAAACCGCCGAAGGCATAGAAAAATACGTCGAAGAAGCCCAATAAAGAGCGGGCGCGTTACTGAAAATGATGTATTCACTGCGTGAATATGATGTTCACTTCGTGAATGATGTAAAACGCTTCGCGTTTAATGATGTGCAAGGCTTCGCCTTGC
>JAFSVO010000043.1 GCA_017444965.1 Clostridia bacterium
ACCGTCGCGTCCTTGACCGCGCCGGTATATACGATATAGTTTATCTTTCCGCCTTCCATGAGCTTTACGATCTCGTCGTTTTCGGTCGCGTTGGAGACCGATCGGACGGGAACGCCCATGGTCTTTATCGTATCTGCCGTGCCGGACGTCGCGTATACGGCAAAGCCGAGATCGGAAAATCTCTTTGCGAGGGACAGTATCTCCTGATAATCGTTTTCGGCAACGCTGAGTAACACGCCCGCGCCGTGTTTTTCACCGGGCGACGGCACCGAAAAGCCCGCCGCGGTAAGGCCCTTGAAAAGCGCCTCGGGCATCGTCTTGCCAAGCCCCAGCACCTCGCCCGTCGATTTCATTTCGGGGCCGAGTATCGAGTTTGCGTCGTTTAGCTTTTCAAAGGAGAAGACGGGCACCTTGACGGCGAAATAGGGCGGCGTTCTGTAAAGCCCGACGCCGTAAGGCAGGTCGCGCAGCTTTTTGCCGAGCATTATCTCGGACGCGATATCCACCATCGGCACGTTCGTGACCTTGCTTATGTAGGGCACCGTGCGCGAAGCTCTGGGGTTTACCTCGATAACGTAAAGCTCGCCCTCGAAGACGAGGTACTGGATATTGACGAGCCCGCGCGTGCCGAGCGACAGCGCCAGCTTTTCGGAGCATTCGCATATCCTTTTGAGCATTTTGTCGTTGAGGTTATAGGGCGGGTAAACGGCGATCGAGTCGCCCGAATGGACGCCCGCCCTTTCTATATGCTCCATAACGCCGGGGATAAGCACGTCCTCGCCGTCGGATATGACGTCCACCTCAAGCTCTGTGCCGGGCATATACTTGTCGATAAGCACGGGGTTGTCTATGCCGCCCGCGAGTATCCTGTCCATATACGTCTCGGTCTGCGCGCGCGAGCGGGAAATGGTCATATTCTGCCCGCCTATGACGTAGGACGGCCTTAAAAGCACGGGGTAGCCGAGCTCTTCCGCGGCTTTTATCGCCTCTTCCCGCGTGTTGACGCCTCTGCCGCGCGGGCGCTTTATCGAAAGGGTCTCGAGTAGCGCGTCGAACCGTGCTCTGTCCTCCGCAAGGTCAATTCCCTCGGCGGACGTGCCGAGTATGCGGACGCCCTTTTCGTCTAAAAACTTCGTAAGCTTTATAGCCGTCTGACCGCCGAAGGCGACGACAACGCCCACCGGCTTTTCGACCTCTATCACGTTCCACACGTCCTCGGGCGTGAGCGGCTCGAAATAAAGCCTATCCGCCGTGTCGTAGTCGGTAGAGACGGTTTCGGGATTATTGTTTATAAGCGCGACGTCGTAGCCCATTTTGCGAAGGGTCCAAACGGAATGCACCGAGCTGTAATCGAACTCTATGCCCTGCCCTATGCGTATGGGGCCCGAGCCTAAAACGAGCACGACCGGCTTGCCGCTTTTTTTGAAGGCGCGCGCCTCGCACACCTTATCGCAGCAGGAGTAAAAATAGGGCGTTTCGGCGTCGAACTCGGACGCGCACGTGTCGACCATCTTAAAGCTCGCCCTGTGCGCGGGAAGCTCTTTTACACCGGATATCGCGCGTATCGCCTTGTCTGTGTAGCCCATGCGCTTGGCTTTTTTGTAAAGCTCTTCGGAAATAACTCCGCCCGAAAGCTCTTTTTCAAGAAGCGCTAAGTTTTTGAGCTTATAAATGAAAAACCTGTCTATTTTGGTTATATCCGATATGCTTTCGGGCGTGTACCCGCTTTTAAGCGCCTCAAAGACGGTAAATATCCTGCGGTCGTTAAGCTCTGTGAGCCGTTCGGATAAAGGTTTGTCGGAAAGCGGGGCGGCGTTTAACGTTTCAAAAGATATCTCGGCGCCGCGCACCGATTTCATAAGCGCTTCCTCAAAGCTCTGCCCTATCGCCATAACTTCGCCCGTCGCCTTCATCTGCGTGCCGAGGCGGCGGCTTGAGCCCGCGAACTTGTCAAAGGGGAAGCGGGGCATTTTGACGACGACGTAGTCGAGCGTCGGCTCAAAGCAGGCGCAGGTCTTTTTGGTTATGTCGTTCTTTATCTCGTCAAGGTTATAGCCGAGGGCTATCTTAGTCGTTATCTTGGCTATCGGGTAGCCGGTCGCCTTCGACGCTAAAGCCGAAGAGCGCGAAACGCGCGGGTTTACCTCGATCACCGCGTACTCGAAGCTTTCGGGATCGAGCGCGAACTGGCAGTTGCACCCGCCGACTATGCCTATCGCCGATATCATCTCAAGCGACGCCGTGCGAAGCATCTGATACTCTTTATTCGAAAGGGTCAGCGCGGGCGCGACGACTATGCTGTCGCCCGTGTGCACGCCAACCGGGTCCACGTTTTCCATAGAGCATACGGCTATCACGTTGCCCGCGGCGTCCCTCATCGTTTCAAACTCTATCTCCTTCCAGCCGGAGATGCACTTTTCGACGAGTATCTGGCGGATAGGCGACATATCGAGCCCCGTTTTGGCGATAAGCGAAAGCTCCTGCTCGTCGTTCGCGATGCCTCCGCCCGTGCCGCCTAAGGTAAACGCCGGGCGCACTATGACGGGGTAGCCTATCTTTTGCGCCGCCGCGAGCGCCGCGGGAAGGTCCTCGGCTATCTCGGACGGCACGACCGGCTGACCTATCTCTTTCATAAGGTCGCGGAACTTTTCTCTGTCCTCGGCGTTCTCTATTGCCTCAAGAGCAGAGCCTAAAAGCCGCACGCCGTACTTTTCAAGCGTTCCCCTTTTTGAAAGCTGCATAGCGAGGGTAAGCCCCGTCTGCCCGCCGAGGCCCGCGAGAAGCCCGTCGGGGCGCTCTTTTTCTATTATCCGCTCTACCGTCTCGGCGTTTAAAGGCTCTAAATATATTTCATCCGCAAGGTTTTTGTCGGTCATAATAGTCGCGGGGTTGGAGTTTACCAGAACGACGTTCACGCCCTCGTCGCGCAGGACTCTGCACGCCTGAGCGCCGGCGTAATCGAACTCCGCCGCCTGCCCTATAACTATGGGGCCCGAGCCTATGACGAGCACCTTTTTTATCGATAGATCCTTAGGCATTCGTCTTTCCTCCCATCATTCCGACAAATCTGTCGAACAAAAACTCGGTGTCCTGCGGGCCGGCGCACGCCTCGGGGTGAAACTGCACCGTGAAGCAGTTTAAGTCTTTATACTCCATGCCCTCGCAGCTATTATCGTCCGCGTTTTTAAAAAGCTCGCGCCCGATATCCTTAAGCGTATCCGAAAGCACGGCGTAGCCGTGGTTCTGGCTCGTGATATAGGTTCTTACGCCGTCGGTGACCGGCTGGTTCGCGCCGCGGTGGCCGTATTTGAGCTTGACCGTTTTGCCGCCGAGCGCGAGCGCCGTCAGCTGATGCCCGAGGCAGATGCCGAACACCGGCTTTTTGCCTATTATCTTCTTTATCTGCTCTATCTCAAACAGGTTTTCGGCGGGGTCGCCCGGGCCGTTTGAAAGCATTACGCCGTCGGGCGCGGCGGAAAGTATCTCTTCGGCGGGCGTCGTATTCGGATAGACCGTGACGGTACAGCCGCGTTTTACAAGGCATCTGACTATATTTCTCTTCGCGCCGTAATCTATAAGCGCGACCTTGTATTTTTCATTTTCGGCGTTATAAACGCTCTTTTCCTTCTGCGACACGCGCGACACGACGTTTTTGACCTCGAACGCCTTTATCGCGGACAGGTCGGAGGGCACTTTCCTGCATATAGCCGCGGGCATCGCGCCCTCTTCGCGTATTATCCTCGTAAGCTCCCGCGTATCAACGCCGCAAACGCAGGGGATGCCGTTTTCTTTAAGAAACTCTTTTATCGCGCCCTGCGAGCGGAAATTAGAGGGGTCTTCGCAAAGCTCGCGCACGACGTAGCCCGAAACGGCGCTTTTCCCCTCGAAATCCTCGGGGATAACGCCGTAGTTGCCTATCATGGGGAAGGTCTGCGTGACTATCTGCCCGGCGTATGAGGGGTCGGTCAGCGTCTCTAAATACCCCGCCATGCCGGTCGTGAAAACAAGCTCGCCCACGCACTCTGCGGGCGCGCCGGCAGACTCGCCTTCAAATACTTTTCCGTTAGCTAAAACCAGGTATATCTTTTCCATATCTCAAAGCGTCGCCGCCATAACGGCCTTTATCGTGTGCATACGGTTTTCCGCCTCGTCGAAGACGATAGACGCGGGGCTCTCGAACACCTCGTCGGATACCTCCATGCAGTCGATGCCGAACTTATCGTATATTTCTTTTCCTATTTCCGTTTTAAGGTCGTGGAAGGCGGGCAGGCAGTGCATAAAGCGGCAGCCCTTCCCCGCCGTCTCTAAGGCGTTTTTATCGACTCTGTAGGGCGTAAGGTCGCGTATCCTCTCGCTCCAGACCGTCTCCGGCTCGCCCATAGAAACCCACACGTCTGTGTAGATAACGTCGGCGTTTGATAACGCCTTTTCCCTGTCGGAGCATAAAGACACGCTGCCGCCCGTTTTTTCGGCTATCTTACGGCAGGTATCTGTAAGCTCTTTATTCGGGAAATATTTTTCGGGCGCGCAGGCGACGAAGGAAAGCCCCATTTTAGCGCAGCCGACCATAAGGGAGTTTGCCATATTGTATCTGGCGTCGCCCATAAAGACGAGCTTTTTGCCCGAAAGAGCGCCGAAATGCTCTTTAATAGTCATAAAATCGGCAAGCACCTGAGTCGGGTGAAACTCGTTAGTCAGCGCGTTCCACACGGGCACGCCGGAGTATTTCGCAAGATCCTCGACTATCTCCTGCCCGAAGCCGCGGTAGCTTATGCCGTCGAACATGCGCCCGAGCACCCTCGCCGTGTCGGCGATGCTCTCTTTTTTACCTATCTGCGAGCTTTTGGGGTCTAAATACACGGCGTTCATACCGAGATCGCTTGCCGCGACTTCAAAGGAACAGCGCGTCCTCGTGCTCGTTTTTTCAAAGATGGTCGCGATATTCTTGCCCTCGCACAGTCTGTGAGGGATGCCCTGCTTCTTTTTGGCTTTAAGCTCGCTTGCAAGCTCAATAAGCCCGTTTATTTCGTCGGGCTCAAAGTCGAGCAGCTTTAAAAAGCTTTTTCCTTTAAGGTCCATATCATTTATCCCCTTCCGCGCAGACGGCTTTTATTATATCCGCCGCTTTTTCAAGAAGTTTCATATCTATATTGAGCGCCGGCAGAAGCCTTACCCTGTCCTTCGCGGTAAGGCACAAAACGCCCTTTTCCATGCACGCGGACACGACCTCTCCCGCGGGCTTTTCCGTTTTCAGGCCGAGCATGAGCCCGAGGCCCGACACGTCCTCTATGCCTTTTGCGCCCGCGAAAGTCTTTTTGAGGTATTCGCCCTTTTCGGCGACTTCCTTTATAAACTTATCATCAAGGCGCGAGAGCACCGAAAGCGCGGCGGCGCAGCAGACGGGGTTCGCCCCGAAGGTAGAGCCGTGGTCGCCGAAGGTAAGTACGCTTTCGACCTTTTCGGATAAAAGCGCAGCGCCCAAAGGCAGGCCGCCCGCAAGCCCCTTCGCCGTTGATACTATATCCGGAGAGAGCCCGTAATGCATATACGAATAAAGCTTTCCCGTCCTGCCGTTTCCCGTCTGTACCTCGTCGACTATAAGAAGGATATCCTTTTCGCGGGTCACTTTTTTGACCTCGTCCGCGAACGCCTGCGTTATCGGCACGACGCCGCCCTCGCCCTGAATACATTCTATCATCACGGCGGCGACGTCGCCTTTTTCGCACAGCTGTGACAGCGCGCCCGGCTCGCTTGCTTTAACGTGGATAAAGCCCGGCGTCAAAGGCGTGAAAAGCTCGTGGTAATGCTCCTGCCCCGTAGCCGCGAGCGTCGTCAGCGTTCTTCCGTGGAAGCTGTTTTCAAGCGTTATTATCTTATATACGTCTTTTCCCTTTTTCTCCGCGGCGTACTTTCTCGCGACCTTTATCGCGCACTCGTTTGCCTCGGCGCCCGAGTTTCCGAAAAAGACCTTTTTGAACCCGGTTTTTTCGCAGAGCATCTGAGCCAAAAGCACGCACGGTTCGGTGTAATAAAGGTTAGACGTGTGCTGAACTTTCCCTATCTGCTCCTTTACGGCGTTCTGCCACGCTTCGTCGCACGCGCCGAAGGAGGTGACGCCGATGCCCGAGCCTAAATCTATATACTCTTTGCCCGCCTCGTCGTAAAAAAGCGAGCCGCGCCCCGAAACGATCTGCACGGGAAAGCGCTTGTAGGTGTTGGCTATATACTTGCCGTCAAGCTCTTTTACGTTCATTTGTTATTCCCTCTTATAAGCGTGCCGGCGCCCTCGTCGGTAAGAAGCTCCATAAGTATGGCGTGGGGCACTCTGCCGTCCATTATTACTACGTTTTTAACGCCCTGGTTGATAGCCTCTATGCAGCATTCCACCTTGGGTATCATGCCGCCCGAGATAACGCCGCTGTCGTAAAGAGACTGCGCCTCGTCGTATTTTATCTCGGGTATAAGGGTCGTCGGGTCGTCCTTTTGGCGCAGTATGCCCGCGATGTCGGTCATCATGATAAGCCGTTCGGCGCCGAGCGCGCCCGCTATAAACGCCGCCGCCGTGTCGCCGTTTATGTTGTAGGCGTTGCCCTGTCTGTCGCACCCGACGGTTGAGATTATCGGGATATATCCGTTTTCCAAAAGGTCGGTCACCGGCTTTTTGTTGACCTTGGTTATTTTGCCGACGAAGCCTAACTTTTCGTCCTTCATCTCGGCTTCGATAAGCCGCCCGTCCATGCCCGAAAGCCCTATCGCCTTGCCGCCCTTCATCTCTATAAGATTTACGAGCGTTTTGTTGACCTTCCCCGCGAGCACCATCTGGACTATATCTACGCTTTCCTTGTCGGTGACGCGCAGGCCGTTAATAAACTCGGCTTTTTTGCCGAGCTTTTCCATAAGCTCGGTTATCTCGGGCCCGCCGCCGTGGACGAGCACTATCTTAACGCCGATAAGCCACAAAAGAACTATGTCCTCCATGACCTGCTGTTTTAAGCTTTCATTTATCATGGCGTTGCCGCCGTACTTTACGACGACTATTTTACCCGTGTATCTTTTGATGTAAGGAAGCGCCTGCGTCAGCACCTCTGCGCGCTGCGCGTTTGAAAAAGTCTTGTCCATACCGTCCTCCTTTAAGTTCTGTAGTCGCCGTTTATTTTAACGTAATCGTAGGTCAGGTCGCAGCCCCACGCCGTCGCGGAAAAGGCGCCGCCGCCAATAGACACGATTATCTTTATTTCCTTTTCGGAAAGTATCTTTTTGGCGTCTTCCTCTGAAAACGCCACGTTTCTGCCGCCTTTGCAGACGCAGAGCCTTCCCGCCGCGCTTTCGAAGGAAACGTCCGTTTTATCGGGGTCGAAGTCGGCGCCGCTGTACCCTATGGCGCAGAGTATCCTGCCCCAGTTTGCGTCGGCGCCGAACATAGCCGCCTTTAAAAGAGAGGAGCAGACGACGCTTTTCGCCGCGAGCCGCGCGTCCTTATCCGTCGCCGCGCCCGAGACGGCGCACTCGAGAAGCTTGGTCGCGCCCTCGCCGTCGGCGGCAATTCCTCTGCAAAGCTCCTTCATAAGCTCGAAAAGCGCGTCTTTAAACGCTTTGTAGTCTTCGTCCTCATATACTATCTCGCGGTTTTTCGCCTCTCCGTTCGCGAGGAGTGCCACCATGTCGTTAGTCGACGTGTCGCCGTCTACGCTTATCATATTGAAGGTGTCTTTTACGTTTTCGGAAAGCGCCTTTTTTAAAAGCGCCGGGGATATCGCGGCGTCGGTCGTGATAAACACGAGCATGGTCGCCATATTCGGGTGTATCATGCCGCTTCCCTTGGCTATGCCGCCCATGCGGCAGGCGCTTCCCCCCGCCGAAAACTCGAGCGCGAACTCCTTTTTGACCGTGTCGGTCGTCATGATGCCGCGCGCCGCGGCGTCGCTGCCATTTTCCGAAAGCGCCGATATAAGAGCGGGTATGCCCGCCTTTACAGGCTCTAACGGAAGGGGCTGTCCTATCACGCCGGTCGAGGCGACTATCACGTCGGTCGGCTTTATGCCGAGCGCGTCGGCGAGATACCCGCACGTCTTTTCCGCCGTTTCCTCGCCATTCTCGGCGCAGGTGTTGGCTATGCCGCTGTTGCATATGACCGCCTGCGCGATCCCGTTTTCAAGATGCGCGCGCGTGACCTTAACAGGCGCGCCGCAGACCTTGTTCTGCGTATAGACCGCCGCGGCGGAGCAGGGCTTTGTGCTTAATATCAGCGAAAGATCCTCTTTAGTCTTGCCGGGTCTTATGCCGCAGCGTATCCCCGAGGCGGAAAATCCCTTCGCGGCGCAGACGCCGCCGTCAATATACTTCATACGCAAAGCCCCTCTTTTTCATCCGCGCCCAAAAGCAGATTCATATTCTGTATAGCCGCGCCCGAAGCGCCTTTGCCTAAATTGTCAAAGCGCGAAACGAGCAGGGCGCGTTCGTCGTTTCCAAGAACGGTTATTTCCATAGTGTCTTTTCCCGAAAGGGCGCAAGCCGACATAAACCCGTTTTCGTCGGCGTTCGGTACAAAGCGTATAAGTCCTTCTGTGTAATACTCTTTGTATATTTCTTCGATTTCCGCGACCTTTTTGCCGAAGACGGGAACAATAACTTCCATGCCCGAATAGTAGGGCGCGACGACGGGGCAGAAAGCGGGCGGGATCTTAAGCCCGCATATCTTCTGCATTTCGGGCAGGTGCTTGTGCTTCTGCGTAAGCCCGTAAAGGCGCGGGGCGGCAAGAAGCCCGTCCGCGCCGGAAGGCGCTTCGTATTCGGCTATCATCTTTTTGCCGCCGCCCGAATAGCCCGTGAGCGATAAGCAGGAAAGCGCCTCGTCTTTCGCTATGACTCCCTTTTCGGTAAGGGGCGCGACAAGGGCTATAAAGCCGCTCGCGTGGCAGCCGGGGTTGGCTATCCTTTTGGAGTTTTTTATTTTCTCCCTCTGTCCCGTAAGCTCGGGAAAGCCGTAGATCCAGCCCTCAGCCGTTCTGTGGGCGGTCGAGGTGTCTATTATCGCGGTGTTTTCGCTTACAGTCAAAGCGACCGCCTCGCGAGCCGCGTCGTCGGGCAGGCACAAAAAGGCTATATCGGCGGCGTTTAAAGCCTCAGCCCGCGCCTTTTCGTCCTTTCTTTTTTCGTCAGACAGGGTGATAAGGAATATATCCCGCCTGCAAGATAGCCGCTCGTAAATGCGAAGCCCGGTCGTGCCGGCGCTTCCGTCGATAAATACCTTTTTCATTTGAGTTTTTCCTTTACCGATTTTATCTGCGCCTCAACCGAAGAGACCGCCGTGCCGCCGAAGCTTATCCTTTTCGATACGCAGGTATCGAGGTCTACGGCTTTATACACGCCCTTTTCTATCCTGTCGCAGAAGGTTTTGTACGCGTCTAAGGGCAGCGTCTCGAGCGTTTCGCCCGTCTTTATGCAGTGGGCGACCACGCTTCCCGATATTTTATACGCGTCGCGGAAGGGAAGCCCTAAGCTTACGAGGTAGTCGGCAAGGTCGGTCGCGTTTATAAAGCCCTTCCCTGCCGCTTTTCTCATATTATCCGTCTTCGCCCTCATATCAAGTATCATGGGCGTTAAAACGGAAAGACACGCTTTGACCGTGTCGCAGGCGTCGAAGACGCATTCCTTGTCCTCCTGCATATCCTTGTTGTAGGCGAGCGGCAGGCCCTTAAGCACCGTGAGCAGGGTCGTAAGGTCGCCGTAAACGCGCCCCGTCTTGCCGCGCGCAAGCTCCGCCATATCGGGGTTTTTCTTCTGCGGCATTATTGACGAGCCGGTCGTAAACGCGTCGGACAGCTCTACAAAGCCGAACTCCCAGCTCGACCAGAGTATTATCTCTTCGCAAAGGCGCGAGAGGTGCATCATAAATATCGAAAGACAGCTTAAAAGCTCGACGCAGAAGTCGCGGTCGGACACGCCGTCTATCGAGTTTTCGCACACCTGCGATAACCCGAGCTTCTCGGCTTCAAACGCTCTGTCCGTTTTATAGGTCGTGCCGGCGAGCGCGCAGGAGCCTATCGGCGACACGTCGGTGCGCTTTCTGCAGTCTTTCAGCCTTTCGATATCGCGCAGGAACATATAGGCGTAAGCCATCAGGTGATGCCCGAAGGTTATCGGCTGCGCCCTCTGCAGATGCGTGTAGCCCGGGCAGACGGCGTCTTTGTACTCTTCGGCCTTTGTAACTATCGCCGAGATAAGCCCCTTTACGCCTTCTTTTATCCCGTCCGTTTCCGAAAGCAGATAAAGCCGCATATCGAGCGCGACCTGATCGTTGCGGCTGCGCGCCGTATGAAGCTTTTTGCCGACGTCGCCGCACCTTTCAGTCAGGACCTGCTCGACGAACATATGTATATCCTCGCAATCGGGCGAAGGCGAAAGTATCCCTTCCTCCATATCAGCGAGGATGGCGGAGAGCCCCGTAACAAGGGCCTCCGCCTCGGCGTCGGTTATTATTCTGCACGCGGCGAGCATAAGCGCGTGCGCCATGCTGCCCCGTATATCCTCACGAAAAAGCCTTTTGTCGAAGGATATCGACGAATTGAAATCATCCGCCACCCGGGAAGTGTTACCGTCGGCCCTTCCCGCCCACATTTTTTTCATAAAAAACTCCGATCATTTCTTGTTCTTGGCGTCGACTCCCGCCTGCACGGCGATCGGAAGCCCGTAAAGATTTATAAAGCCCGCCGAATCCTTCTGGTCGTAGCTGCTTTCGCCGAAGGTGGCTATCTCTTCGCTGTAGAGGGAGTAGTCGCTCCACAC
Source organism: Clostridia bacterium (assembly GCA_017444965.1). Taxonomy (GTDB): domain Bacteria; phylum Bacillota; class Clostridia; order Oscillospirales; family Butyricicoccaceae; genus RGIG3513. The sequence continues at coordinate 10,786 of JAFSVO010000043.1, forward strand.
GCCCGCCTTGATTATATTGCCCTTGTAGAGTTTGAGCTTGACCTTGCCCGTCACCTTTTCCTGCGTCTTGTCGACGAAGGCGGAGAGCGCCTCGCGCAGCGGCGTGAACCACTGGCCGTTGTAGACGAGCTCGGCGAAGGTTATGGCTATCTTCTGCTTTTCGTGCAGAGTCAGCTTGTCGAGCGTGATGCTCTCAAGCGCTTCGTGCGCCCTGTAAAGAATGGTGCCGCCCGGCGTCTCGTAAACGCCGCGGCTCTTCATGCCGACGAGCCTGTTTTCGACTATGTCGAGTATGCCTATGCCGTTCTTGCCGCCTATCTCGTTGAGCTTGAGTATTATGTTCTTGGCGGACGTCTTCTCGCCGTCGATGGCGACGGGAACGCCCTTTTCAAACTCTATCGTGACGTAGGTAGGCGTGTCGGGCGCCTGCGCGGGCGATACGCTCATTTCCAAAAATCCCGGCTTGTCGTACTGCGGCTCGTTCGCGGGGTCTTCAAGGTCCATGCCCTCGTGCGACAGATGCCAGAGGTTCTTGTCCTTTGAATAGTTGGTCTGACGGTTAATTTTAAGAGGTATGTTGTGCGCCTCGGCGTAATCTATCTCTTCGTCGCGGGACTTTATAGTCCACTCGCGCCAGGGGGCGATGACGGGCATATTCGGCGCGAAGTGCTTGATAGCCAGCTCGAACCTTACCTGGTCGTTGCCCTTGCCCGTGCAGCCGTGGCAAATGGCGTCTGCGCCCTCTTTGAGCGCTATCTCGACAAGGCCTTTGGCTATGCAGGGCCGCGCGTGGGACGTGCCTAAAAGATAATCCTCGTAAATGGCGCCCGCCTTCATGGTCGGGATTATGTACTCGTTTACGTACTCGTCCGTAAGGTCAAGAATATAAAGCTTGGAAGCGCCCGTCTTAAGCGCCTTTTCCTCGAGCCCGTCGAGCTCGTCCGCCTGACCTACGTTGCCGGAAACGGCGATTATCTCGGGGTTATTGTAGTTTTCCTTAAGCCAGGGGATGATAATAGAGGTGTCAAGCCCGCCGGAATACGCTAAGACTACTTTTTTGACTTTCGATTTGTCCATGATGATTTCTCCTTTATTTTTAAATAAATATTTTCGCGGCTGTTTATTTATGCATTCAGTATAATCCCGCTTTTGCGGTTTGTCAATGTCTTTTATGAAAAAATATTCATTTTTTTA
>JAFSVO010000044.1 GCA_017444965.1 Clostridia bacterium
CACCTCGTCAGCCCGCCGAAGCCCTCCTTGACTGCGACGGTCACGAGCTTCGGATGAAGGGCGGAGCTCGCGTCGGTCAGCGCGCGGTCGCCGGTCAAAAGCACGCAGGGCACGCCGCAGGTAACGCATGCAAAGCTGTAAAGCATGAACTCGGAGCAGGGGACGCCGTTTAGCAGCACCCGCGTCGTCTTTTTCGAGTAGGTGTGCGAGAGGGGGTTGCCGCGCTCTCCCGCCGGCGAATGGTAGCCGACGAACATCGCGGCGTCGAAGCTTTCGTCGACGCCGTCGACCATCGCCATCGGGCTCCCGCTCCAGCCGCGCTCGAGCACGGCTTCGCGGGGCAGACCGTTCGGGTCGATGTTTATGCCCTTTCCGTGGGCGTCCTTTACGAGTATGAAGTCGGCTCCCGCGGCGATAGCGCCCTCGCAGGCGGCGCGCACCTCGGCGGTCATCTGTCTTGCGGCGGCGGGGTAGAGGGAGCTGTCGGTCTCGGTCTCGCTCCAAAGGGTGGTGAAGGCGGTGCCTTCGATATCCGCGCTTAAAAAGACTTTCATTTGTTATCCTCCTTACGTTTTATCGCGTCTGTATAAGCCCCACGCTTACGGAAAAAAGCGTGAACCTGACCTCTTGCGTGATCTTCCGCCGCTTATCCTACGCGAAAACAGTCTCCTTTGATGCAAGCATACCACGGAAAAGGCGGCTTTTCAAGCGAAATGCGCGTATAAAAGCATCTTTTCCGAAAAAACGCCGCGCGGGGATAAAAATACGCGCGTTTGACCGCCTTTTCCGAAAAAGCGGAGGGACCTGATACGGGTTTTCCGCCCGCGTTTACGATTTGTTCAAAAACCGTTCAAGTTTTTTGTCTAAATTGCCTATATTTATGAGCAAATAATCGCTGACTATTGACATTTTTTACTAAATCGGGTATACTAAATCAAGATAAATGCGGCGCCCTGCGGGGTTTTGCGCCCGCGGCGCCCGCGGCAGAAAAGATTATTTTTACGCCTTGAAAGGCGTGTATAATTTTTGGAGGTGCGATTTTATGACAAAAGGCAGAAAGATCACACTTGCCGTATTCCTCGTCATTATCATTGCGCTTCTGGTCGTTGCCGGTCTTACTGGCGGCGCTCAGGGCCAGGTACCGGGCGAAGACGGCGAGATGGTCACCGGAACTTACTGGGCGTTGTTCCCGCCGCTGGTCGCCATTATACTGGCGCTTATCACGAAGGAAGTCTACAGCTCGCTGTTCGTAGGTATCCTTTCGGCGGTAATGCTCTCGGTAAACTTCCATCCCGTAAGGACGGTAGACGGGCTTATCAACGGCTTTGTCGAAAGCCTTGCGGACAGCTGGGACGTGGGTATACTCATCTTCCTTGTCCTGCTCGGCGCGATGGTCGCTTTGGTCAACAAAGCGGGCGGCTCGGCGGCGTTCGGCAAGTGGGCGATAGCTCACGTTAAGACCCGCGTCGGCGCACAGCTCGCCACGTTCGTTCTCGGCGTTCTCATCTTCATCGACGACTATTTCAACTGCCTGACCGTCGGCTCGGTCATGCGTCCCATCACCGATACCCACAACGTATCGAGAGCCAAGCTCGCGTACCTTATCGACGCGACGGCGGCGCCTATCTGCATGATAGCCCCGATATCCTCCTGGGCGGCGGCGGTCGCGGGCATCGCGGCGGGCCTCGGCATGAACGGCATAACCCTTTTCGTCAAGGCGATACCTTATAACTACTATTCGCTCCTTACCATAGTAATGATAATCGCCATAACCGTTATGAAGCTCGACTACGGCCCGATGAAGCGCCACGAGAAAAACGCTCTCGCCGGCGACCTCTTCACCGAGGGCACGAAGAACGAAGGCGATGAAAAGATCGACGCAAACGACAAGGGCAAGGTCATCGACCTTATCCTCCCCGTTGTCCTTCTTATCATCTGCTGCGTTATCGGTATGATCTACACCGGCGGCTTCTTTGAGGGCGAGACCTTCATAGACGCTTTCGCGAACAGCGACGCTTCCGTCGGTCTTCCCTGGGGCGCTCTGATAGCCGTAGTACTTACGGTCATCTATATGATGTGCCGCGGCACCATGAAGTTCACCGAAGCTATGGAAGCTTTCCCGAAGGGCTTCAAGGCGATGGTTCCCGCCATCCTCATCCTCACCTTTGCGTGGACCCTTAACGGCGCGACCGGCGCCCTCGGCGCGAAGTATTACGTCGCCCACCTTATGAGCGGCGCGGCGGCAGGCCTTACCACCATGCTCCCCGCCATCATATTCCTTGTGGCGGTCGTCCTCTCCTTTGCTACCGGTACTTCCTGGGGCACCTTCGGAATACTCATTCCGATAGTCATCTCGGTCTTCCCGGCGGAGTCTCCGCTTCTTACGATCGGCATATCCGCCTGCCTCGCGGGCGCGGTCTGCGGCGACCATTGCTCGCCTATATCCGATACCACCATTATGGCGTCGGCGGGCGGCCAGTGCAACCACGTCAACCACGTCTCGACTCAGCTGCCTTACGCGCTGACCGTCGCGGCGGTATCCTTCGTCTGCTTCATCCTTGCCGGTATTATCAAGAGCTGGCTCATCATGCTCCCGATAGCCGCGGTCCTTATGATAGGCACGCTGTGCGTCATCAAGGCGGTAACGAAGGAAAAGAACGCGTAATCATTCTTAAAAACAAAAAAGGCGCGGAGGGTGACCTCCGCGTCTTTCCTTTTATTTATTTCATTTACGAGTCAAGGTCTATAAGATCGGATATCCCGCCGCCGTCGGTCAGCGTGTAGCCCTCGGGCACGGAGAAAAGCGCGGCGTCGGCGCCCTTTTCTATTTCGAGCAGGGCGACCGAGTTCTGCATATCGTAATTCTTTACGATATATTTAAGGTCGCCGCCGTCGAAGTAGTAGGCGACCGTTTCGCCCTCTTCCTCGTCGGAATATTCTTCAAAATAAAACTCTTTGCCGCCTATCTCGCCCGTGGCTGAAAGGAATGAGTCGGCGGGGGAGGCGCCTTTAAAGGGATCGTCGGTAAGGTCTTCCGCGTCGCGGCGGTATTTTATCGCGGCCTTTAAAGAGAAGTTTATAAGATAAACGCTGTCGTCAGTCATAAGAAAGGCGTAGCCCGCGTCGTCCGCGATCGGCGCCAGATACACACGCCCGCCGCTTACGGCGACGGAAACGTCCTGACCGGACGAAGATATGCGCATGGTGTATTCCCCGTCTTTCAAGTATTTTTCATAAAACGCCGCGAAGCGGCTGCCGTAGGCGTCTTCCGCCGGCTCTTCGGATGCGGTCTTTTTCCCGCAGGCGGCAAGCGAAACGACGAACAAAAGGCAGAGCAGCGCGGAAATAAGCTTTTTCATACGAACATATCCTTTCGGTAGGAAGTACCGTTATTTTAAAACATAGAACGGAAATTGTCAAATATAATAAAAGCGCGGGCGGCTTTTGCCGCCCGCGCGAGTTATTCCGCCGTTAATTTGCGGGCGTGTCGCCCAAAAGCGCGGAAAGGTCGGTCACTTCATAGTCGGAGGGGATCTCAAACACGCTGTCGTCGACGTCGTTTCTTATATCGGCAAACTCGGTCATGCTCGACGTGTCGCCGGGCGTCAGGGCGTATTTAAGAAGGTCGCCGTCGAAATAGAAGCGGGTCTTTTCGCCCTCTTCCTCATATTCCTCGTAATAATACGACTTGCCGTTTATCTCTTCCTCGCCCGTGACAAAGGTGCCGGTGGGGTCGGTCGAAAAGACGTCTTCTTCCTCTGCCTCGTCGGTCTTAGCCATTTTCATAGCCGCCTTGGCGTCGGGGCTTACGAGGAAATAGCCGTCGGGCAGGTCGAGAATGACCATATCCTGCCCCTCGAGCTTGGTCTTTATATACTGCTTGTCGCCCTTCACGGCGATATCGACGTCGCCGTCCTCGGTCTTAAGGGTCAGGGCGTATTCGCCGTCGTCAACGTACTTCGCGTAAAACGCGGCGAGGCGGCTCTCGTTTACCGGCACGGCTTCTTCCGCGTCGGGCGCCGCGGGTGCGGCGGGCTCGTTTGTTTCGGCTTTCGCGCCGTTATCCGAGACGGGCGCCGCGGTCTTTTCACCGCACGCCGCAAGGCAGAGAACAAGCGCCAGTAAAAGCGAGATAAGAGTGACGATCTTTTTCATTTTTTCAGTTCCTTTCTTTTTTATATTGCGTTTTATTTTTCAAGAAGATCCGAAACGCCCGCGGGGGTAGTGCGCGGCCCGCGGACGGCGGCGACGCCGAGCGCGCGGAGCCTTCTGAACGGGAGCAGCTCGGGCGGATAGACCTTTTGAAGCTCAAGCGTCATAAGGCGGGTCATTTTCACTTTCCCGTTGTCGAAGGAATAGGGGATATCGGTTTTTAAAACGGCGCATTTATAGCGTACCGCCGAAACCGGCGCGCCGACGTAGATATAAACCGTGTCGCCCGGCTTTATATCCGAGCTTTGCTTCCAGTCAAGCGTGCGCGAGGCGCGGAACGCGGCTTCGATATCGAAATAGTCGGGGTTCGCCGGCACTATCCACGAGCGCGCGCCGCCTTTTCCGCGGGCTTTTCCCGCCGGCGCGCTTTTAATAAGCTCGCGGCTTTCGGTCAAAAGCCCGAGTATAAATTCATCGGGCAGGGTATCGTTTAAAAGAACGCTTACCCAGCTTTTGTTTTTCATGTGGTACGCGTCGAAAACGCCGGGCGTTTTTAAAAGCTCCGCCTTCTTTTCGGGCGGCACCTTAAGGTTTACCGCCTCAATAACGGGGCCGTCCGCGCCCTTTTCGGGCTTTTCCCCCGTAACGCGGGAAAGGGGCACGTCCATAAAAAGCCCGTACCACTTTCTGTTTTTCGGGTATCTGTAAACAACGTAAGAGGGCGCGGTCGAAAAGGGATGATCGGGCGCGTCGCCGAAGCGTTTTGAAAGGGCGTCCGTTATCCGCCCGGTCTGGTCGAAGATGAAGGGGGCGTCTTTAAAGCAGTTTTCGGCGATCCTTAAAAGGATTTTTTTGTATTCCTCGCGCACCGCGCCGACGAAAGGCCCCGTGCGCGACTCGACGTGAAGGGGAAGGTATTCGTCGTTCGTTTCGCGGTCTATCGCCTTGCCCGAAAGGGTCCCGCCGCGGTCGACGGTTATCTCGGCGCGGAAATCGCCCGAAAGAAACGGCTCGGAATAAAAAAGCCCGTCGCCGCGCGGCGTAAAGCCGTACTTAAGCAGCGCGCTCTTATCCGCCCTTTTCCGCGCGAATATTTCCGACTCGATGCTCATAAGCCCCTCCGTACCTTTACGGTTATATTATAAAACAAAAGGGCGTATAAATCAACCTTGCTGTTGCGCTTTAGGGGAAAAGGTGGTAAAATCAAAAAAGATTATTTTCCGTGAGGTGTTTTCAGATAATGACGGTATGGACGGTCGTCGGAATGATACTCGCGCTTTCCGCAATTGTCGGCGTAAGCGTGTATTCCGGGCGAAAGGTCAAAAACGCGGACGAATTCGATAAGGGCGGCAGAAGCGCGGGCGCGCTTATGGTCTCGGGCGCCGTAATGGGAACGCTCGTCGGCGGCTCGTCGACCGTCGGCACGGCGCAGCTCGCCTATACCTACGGGCTTTCGGCGTGGTGGTTCACGTTAGGCGCCGGTATCGCCTGCGTTATACTCATCTTTTTCGTCGCGCCGGTAAGAAGGACCGGGCGCGCGACGCTTGTCGGCATAATAGCCGACAAATACGGCGAAAAAACGGGCGTCGCGGCGTCGCTCCTCTCGTCGGTCGGCACGTTTATAAATATTCTTTCACAGCTTATTTCGGCGACCGCCATCATTTCGATAGTTTTCCCGAAAACGCCCCGCTCGGCGGAGTTCTTTATTGCCGCGGCGTTTATGATAATATACGTCATTTTCGGCGGCATACTCGGCGCCGGTATGGTCGGCACCGTAAAGCTTCTGCTTTTGTCCGCGACGGCGATTTTCGGCGGCGTGCTCGCCCTTCCTCTTTCGGGCGGGTTCGGGGCGCTTTATTCGACCCTTCCGCACAGTCAGTATTTTAATCTGTTCGCGAGAGGGATAGGCACCGACGGCGGCGCGGCGCTCTCGCTAATTTTCGGCGTGCTTTCGACCCAAAGCTACGCGCAGGCGATCATGTCGGGAAGAAGCGACTCGGCGGCGCGCGGCGGCGCGCTGATAAGCGCGGCCGTTATGCCTGTTATCGGCGCGGGCGGCATACTCGTCGGGCTTTATATGCGCGTAAGCCGCCCCGAGCTTGCCTCGGCGAAAACGGCGTTCCCCGAGTTTGTACTTTCAAAAATGCCGCCGCTCGCGGCGGGAATAGCTTTGGCAACCCTTTTCATAACCGTTCTGGGCACCGGCGCGGGGCTTTCACTCGGCATAAGCACGATGATACGAAACGACCTTATAAAGAAAAAGACGCGTAAGTTTGACGACCCGAAAAAGGGACTTCTGCTTTCAAGGGGCATAATAATAGTCGTGCTTGCCGCGGCGGCTGCCGTGTGCGTCTGCCCCGTGGGCGACACCATTTTAAATTTCGCCTTTATGTCGATGGGCCTGCGCGGCGCCGTCGTGTTCGCGCCGCTCTGCTGCGCGCTTTGGCTCGGCGACCGCGTAAAGCCCGGCTTTATCCTCGCGGCGATAATCGCGGGGCCCTTGTTCGTGCTTGTTTTCGGGCTTATTAAGGTGCTGCCCTTCGACCCGCTCTTTATCGGTATGGCGATATCGTTTATCTTATGCGCCGCGGGAACGGTCGGAAACGGGAAAAAGATATAGGATAAAAGAGGTTTTAAACCTCTTTTTTTCTTGTAAAAAAGCGGATTTTTGTTATAATATAAATATAATATGCCCCAAAGGGGCAGGAAATGAGGAGAAGACATGGCAAAAACGGCGCAGGACATAATCAGATTTATCGAGGAAGAAAACGTGCAGATGGTCGACTTTAAAATAGTCGATATAAACGGACAGTTCAGGCACGTAACCATACCTGCGAAAAACTTTACGGAAGAAACTATGGAGAACGGCATCGGCTTCGACGCGTCGAATTACGGCTACGCCGTCGTCGAAAAGAGCGACATGGTCTATATCCCCGATCTTGACACCGCGGCGATAGACCCATTCTGTGAGATAAAGACGCTTTCTATGATAGGCAACGCGATGATAATAGACTATCCGAAGAACAGGCCGCTCGCGCAGTACCCGAGGAATATCGTCCTCGCGGCGGAGCAGTATCTTAAAGATACCGGCATTGCCGACACCATGCTCATTCTGCCCGAGTTCGAGTTTTATCTTTTCGACGAGGCGGGCTGGAAGGTAGACAACAACGCCGTTTCCGCATACGTCGACGCCGCGCAGGCGCACTGGAACTCGGACTCCGAGGGCAAGGGCTGCATAGTGCCTTTCCAGAAGCATTATCACGTCGCGAAGCCGCTTGACAAGACTTACGAGTGCCGCAGCGAAATGTGCCTTGAGATAGAAAAAGCGGGCATTCCCATAAAATACCATCATCCCGAGGTCGGCGGCGCGGGGCAGTTCGAGATAGAGCCGCTTTTGGGGCAGATGTCCAAAATGGCGGACGGCAGTATGATGATAAAATACATCATTCACAACGTCGCAGAAAAGTACGGCCTTTCCGCGACTCTTATGCCCAAGCCGGTTTACGGCGAGGCGGGCTCCGGCATGCACGTGCACATGCTTCTTTTAAAGAACGGCGAGCCGGTCTTTTCGGACGATAACGGCTACTCGCACCTAAGCCGCGAGGCGCACTGGTTCATGGGCGGGCTTTTGAGCCATATCGCTTCTCTCTGCGCGCTTACAAACCCCTCGACCAACTCCTTCAAGCGGCTCGTGCCCGGGTTCGAGGCGCCCGTCACCGTCGGCTACGCGACCTCAAACAGATCCGCCGTCATACGCATCCCCGCTTACGCGAAAACGCCCAAGATGCGCAGGTTTGAGCTGAGAAACCCCGACGCCACCTGCAACCCCTACTTCTGCTACGCCGCGATACTTATGGCGGGCATAGACGGTATAAAGAACCGGATAGACCCGCACGAGCGCGGCTGGGGCCCCTTTGACGTCAACCTTTACGACCTGTCGCCCGAGGAAAAAGCCAAGCTCCACCACCTGCCGACGACGCTTGAAGCCGCGCTCGACGCGCTTGAAAACGACCACGGCTATCTGACCGCGGGCGGCGTTTTCCCCGAAGACCTGATAGGGAACTTTGTAAGCCGCAAACGCGCCGAATGCCGCGAGCTTTCGCAGATACCGCACCCCGCGGAGTTTGAAAAGTATTATAACCTTTGATATTTTTTCGATAAGAGCCGGACGGAAAGGCAAGTCCTTAAACGACACCGCCTAAAAGCCGTCCGGCTTTTTTTATGCGCTCCATAAAATTGAAAATCATTCTCAAATTGCTTGACAATAAGACGCGATATATATATAATTGAGAACGGTTCTCATTTTAAAAGAGGTGTAAATATGAATTCAAGCCGGAAATACAAGACGAAACAGCGCGAAACGCTGCTCGGGTACTTAAAGAGCGTGCCCGGGGTGCATATCACGGTCGCCGACGTATGCGAGCATTTCAAGGGGCGGGGCGAGGCGATAGGCCGCGCCACGGTTTACCGCCAGCTTGAAAGCTTGGTTTCCGAGGGCGTCGTCAACAAATACGTGATAGACGGCGTAAGCCCCGCCTGCTTTGAATATATGAAAGAGCACGCGGCGGGAGAAGATACCGAGGTTTGCTATCACTGCAAATGCGAAATGTGCGGGCGGGTCATCCATCTGCACTGCGACGAGCTTTCGGGCACGCGGGCGCATCTTCTCTCCGAGCACAGCTTTATGCTCGACCCTAAAAGAACGGTGTTTTACGGGCTTTGCGAGCGCTGCGCCGAGTTGAAAGGAGCTACGGTATGAAGACGGTAAAGATTATTTCGGCGCTTCTTGCCGCGCTTTTGACTTTCGCCTGCTTTGCGGCGTGCGCGCCCGCGCCCGAAAAAGGGGAAAAGGGCGGCTTACGCATAGTAACCACCGTTTTCCCCGCTTACGACATGGTCAAAAACGTAGCCGCCGGAACGCCCGCCGAAACGGTCTTTCTGCTTGAAAAGGGGGTAGACCTTCACAGCTTTCAGCCGACTGCCGAGGATATATTCAAAATATCCTCGTGCGACCTGTTTATATACGTCGGCGGCTCGTCCGACGGCTGGGCGAAGGACGCCCTTAAAGAAACTATAAACAAGGATTTAAGGTCGCTGACCCTTTTAGACGCCGTGGGCGACGCGGTGAAGGAGGAAGAAGCGCTTTTCGGCATGCAGACCGAGGAAGAGGAAGAAAAAGAAGCGGACGAGCACGTATGGCTCTCTTTGAAAAACGCCGGATTGATAACGCGCAGGATAGCGGACGAGCTGTCGGCTATATCTCCCGAATACAAAGAAACGTACGAAAAAAATGCCGCTGAGTATATCGATAAACTTTCAAAGCTTGACGAAAAATACGCGGCGGCAATTAACGCCGCGCCCCTGAAAACGCTTTTGTTTGCAGACCGTTACCCCTTCCGCTACCTTGCCGACGATTACGGGCTTACATGCTTCGCCGCCTTTTCGGGCTGTTCGGCAGAGACGGAGGCGAGCTTTGAGACGGTGACGTTCCTTGCCAAAAAGGCAGACGAGCTTGATCTTCCCGCGGTTCTTACGATAGAGGGTTCAAGCCGCAAGCTTGCCGAAACGGTCGTTAACAGCACAAAGACCAAAGACCAAAAGATACTTACGCTCGACTCCATGCAGGGAACGACGGGAAAGGACGCCGAAAACGGCGCGACCTATCTTTCGGTCATGGAAAAAAATCTGTCGGTGCTGAAAGACGCGCTGGGTCAGGAGTAAATATGGCGCAAATAACCGTAAAAAATCTGTCGCTCGGCTACGATTCGCGCGCTTTGTTCAAGGGTTTAAGCTTTGAAGTAAACTCCGGCGACTACCTTTGCATAGTGGGCGAAAACGGCTCGGGCAAAACGACCCTTATGAAAACCCTTCTTCATCTGAAAGAGCCCGCGGGCGGAGAGATAACCTTCGGCGACGGGCTAAAGAAAAACGAGATAGGCTATCTGCCTCAGCAGACGGACGTTCAGCGCGACTTTCCCGCGTCGGTTTACGAGATAGTCCTTTCGGGCTGTCAGGGCAGGTGCGGCGCCCGCCCCTTTTATACCAAAGCCGAAAAGGAGCTCGCGAAAACGAATATGGAGCGCATGGGCGTATCTTCCCTCGCGTCGCGCTGTTACCGCGAGCTTTCGGGCGGGCAGCAGCAGAGGGTGCTTTTGGCGCGCGCTCTCTGCGCGGCGAAAAAGGTCCTTTTACTCGACGAGCCGGTGTCGGGGCTAGACCCCGAGGCGGCGGCGGATATGTACGACCTTATAGAAAAGCTTAACCGCGGCGGCGTGACGGTTATAATGATAACTCACGATATAAGCGCGGCGTACAGGTACGCGAGTCATATCCTTCATATAGGCGACGGCGTGTTTTTCGGCGCGAAGGACGAATATTTGAGCAGTCCCGCGAGGAAGGCGCTTTTGCCGCTTAAAAAGGAGGGAAAGAATAATGCTTGATAAGCTTGCGGAATATCTTTCCTATCCCTTCGTGCGGTACGCGCTGGCGGTCGGCGTGCTGACTTCGCTATGCTCGGCGCTTTTCGGCGTGACGCTCGTTTTAAAGAGGCTGTCGTTTATAGGCGACGGGCTGTCTCACGTGGCGTTCGGAGCCGTCGCCGTCGCCGCCGTTTTAAGACTTTCAAACGATATGCTTTTAGTCCTGCCGGTAACGGCTTTATGCGCCGTTTTGCTTCTGCGCGCGGGAAAGAACGCGAAAATAAAGGGCGACGCCGCGATAGCCATGCTGTCGGTAGGGGCGCTTGCGTTCGGCTATCTGCTAATGAACGTCTTTTCGACCTCGAGCAACCTTTCGGGCGACGTATGCAGTACGCTTTTCGGTTCGACCTCTATCCTGACACTTACGAAAAGCGAGGTCACGTTGTGCGCCGTGCTGTCGGCTGCGGTGACGGCGCTTTTCATACTTTTTTACAATAAGCTTTTCGCCGTGACCTTCGATGAGGATTTCGCGAAGGCTTCGGGCGTCAAAACGGACGCGTGGAACCTTTTTATCGCCGTCGTTGTCGCCGTTATAATAGTGCTCGCGATGGAGCTTGTAGGCTCGCTGCTTATATCCGCGCTCGTCATTTTCCCGGCGCTTTCGGCAATGCGGCTTTTCAAGAGCTTTAAAAGCGTTACCGTGTGCGCCGCCGTGCTGTCGGTGATCTGCGCCCTTGTCGGAATGACGGCGTCTGTTCTTCTCGGCACGCCGGCGGGCGCGACGGTCGTCGCCGCCGACGCGCTGGCTTTTGGCGCCTGCTGCGCCGTAGGCGCGTTGAAGAAAAGATAATAGATTTTGATGTTTTGATAAAACGACTTTTTCATTATTCAAGAGATAGTAAACGACTAAAAGCGCCATCCGCACGGAAACACGGACGGCGCTTTGTTATATACAGAAAACCACGCGTTAGACGCGTGGTTCAAAAGAGCTTAAGCGATAAGGTAGACGAAAAAACTCCTTTTGCGTAGAATAGAAGTGCGGCTACCAACTGCACAAAAAGAATACGCAAAAGGAGGTCAAAAATTC
>JAFSVO010000045.1 GCA_017444965.1 Clostridia bacterium
AGCTTGAACGCCTCTTCGCCCGAAAGCGCCGTCTTATTCTGCGCTTTCAGCGTCTTTATCATCTCGTCAAGTATCAAAAGGCCCTGATCGACCGTTTCGGCAAATCTTTCCTCTTCGCTCTTAATTACCGTCTTTATAAAGACTTCCTTTTCGCGAAGCTGAGGATAGGCGCCCTCGTTTTCATGAATAACGGTATCGCATATCTCATAAAGGAAAGGACGGTCAACGCCTAAAAGGCGGCCGTGTCTTGCCGCTCTTCTTAAAAGCCTGCGAAGGACGTATCCCCTTCCCGCGTTTGAGGGCATAACGCCGTCGCACACCATCATGGTAGTGCTTCTTATATGATCGGTTATTATGCGCAGCGAAACGTCCGTCTTATGGTCCTGTCCGTACGTCTTGCCGGTGATTTTCGACACGTGCTTCGTGATATTCGCGACCGTGTCGACGTCGAAGAGCGAATCGACCCCCTGCATGATGCAGGCGAGTCTTTCAAGCCCCATACCCGTATCTATGTTCTTATGCTCAAGCGGAGTGTAGTTGCCTTTTCCGTCCGAATTGAACTGAGAGAAAACGAGGTTCCAGAACTCGACGTATCTGTCGCAGTCGCAGCCTACGAAGCAGTTCGGATTGTCGCATTTATATTTTTCGCCGCGGTCAAAATAGATCTCTGAGCAGGGTCCGCACGGGCCGGTGCCTATTTCCCAGAAATTGTCGTCTTTTCCGAAGCGCACCATATGCGAGGGATCGACGCCGACTTCTTTCGTCCATATATCGTAAGCCTCGTCGTCGTCCTGATATACCGAAACGTAAAGCCTGTCCACGGGCATTTTAAGGCGCTCGGTAATAAACTCCCACGCCCAGCGCGTCACCTCATGCTTGAAATAGTCGCCGAAGGAAAAGTTTCCGAGCATTTCAAAATAAGTACCGTGGCGGGCGTCTTTTCCGACGTTCTCAATGTCGGGCGTCCTTATGCATTTCTGGCAGGTCGTGACTCTCGGCGCCGGGGGTTCCTGCTCGCGGGTGAAAAAGGGCTTTAACGGCGCCATACCGGAATTTATCAGCAAAAGCGAGCTGTCATTTTTCGGGATAAGAGGCGCGCTGTCCATGCGAAGATGTCCTTTTTCCTCAAAAAAGCTGAGAAACATTTCGCGTAACGTGTTGAGTGAAAGATTTTCCATAAGTGTAAGCTACCTTCTTTATATAGTGTTTTATTTTTTGTTCATTTTGGCGACGTTGGCGTTATGCTCGGAAAGCGTTTTGCTGAAAACGTGACCGCCGGTCTCGGGATTTGCGACGTAATAATAATAACTGTTCTTTTCGGGAGAAATAGCAGCGAGTATCGACGGAAGCCCGGGATTGCAGATAGCCGTCGGCGGGAGCCCGTTGTGAGTGTAGGTGTTATAAGGCGAATCTATCGCGAGGTCTTCGACCGTAAGGGCGTCTTTATGCCCGGTGACGTACATCAGCGTCGCGTCTATCTGAAGCTTGGGGAATCTGTCCTTTGCCTTAAGCCGGTTATAGATGACGCCGGCTATGACCGTTCTTTCGGAATCCCACTGCGCTTCCTTTTCAACGAGCGAGGCTATCAAAACTATTTCAGCTATCGTCTGCCCGTTTTCAGCCGTAAGCTCGCGCATAGCCTCGGTATATTTTCTTTCAAAGTTATTAAGCATCTTATTTATTACGCTTACGGTGTTTTCATTTACGTAGAAATCGTAAGTGTCCGGGAAAAGATAACCCTCGAGCCTGTTTTCCTCCATCGGCACTTCTTTTAAGACCTCGTGCGCGAAAGCGTAGGTATTCGCCGTTCTGACAAAGTCGTCAGCCGAGCAGACCTGAGAATCTTCCATAAGCTGCGCTATCTGTTTTATCGTATAGCCTTCGGGTATCGTCACGCGGACGACGCTGCCCGTTCTTGTCCTTTTCAGCGTAGATACAATCTGCCCGTAGTCCATATTGCTGTTCAGTTCAAACGTGCCTTTTTCAAAAGAAGACACGTCCTTGAATATAAGAAACAGCCTGAAAACAGCTTTGTGATTTATGACCCCCACTTCTTTCAGAAGGTCGGTCATCTCGGCGGGCGTCATCTTGTCCTGAAGCGTTATGGTCACCTCGTTATCCTGCTTTACGAGCGCCAGCGCGTCGTTCGCCGAAACTATTATGAACGTGCTGATAACGAGGGATAATCCTATTACGAACAGGACGTATCCCACCGTGTTGCAGAACTCAGTCACCGCAGCGACAAACGAAGACTGCCGTTTTCTCTTTTGAGCCATTTATGCCTCCGTAAAAACGTATATAAGAAATACCGCGATAAGTACTATAAGCCCGGGAGTAAAAAGGACCTCCGTCGCAACGCCCTTTTCGGGCGCTCTTAAAAGGCGTTTCACCTTTCCTTTTTCCAGAAGCTTTTCAAGCGCGGTCATCGAAAATGCGGTAAAAGCGCAGAAAAGCGCCCCGGTTATGATAAGGAAATATGACCAAAGCCCCAGTATCTCGTAAGCTCTTGTGACGTAAGCGATAAGAAGGTTTAACGCGTTGTTTATAAGATGCGCGATAACGGCTGGCCATACAGAATCGAGCGAATATGAGATATAGCCGTAGATAAGCCCCGCCGCGAATGGACCTGCGAGATTGTGCGCGTCGCCGTGGCACAGCGCGAACGCGAGAGCCGATACGAATATTGCCGCCGCCGTCCCGCCGGACGACAAGGCCGGGATAAGCGAGCCGCGGAAAAACAGTTCCTCAAATACCGCGGGAAGCACGACCATAAGCAGCAGTATAAGCCACGTGGAGCCGCCTATATATGAAGAGAAACCCACGGTTTTATAATAAGACGAGCCGGTAAGCGCCGCGACAAGACAGTTTATCAGCAAAGACAGAAGACTTGCGGCTATCGAAACAGTCAGAATAAAGCCGAACGACCTTTTCGGCGGCATAGACAGCCGCGGATAAAGAGGCTCTTTTTTCACCGCGCCGTAAACGGACAGAATGATACACGGAAGCAAAAACGGAAGGACCTGCCAAAGCGCTATGAGCCATACGCCTTTCCGGCTGAGCGCGAAGTATTTCATCAAAAGCATTGCGCCCATACACAGTACCGGCATAAAGCCCGCGAGCAGGGTCGTTTTATTTTTTATCTTCATAAACGTTTACCGCCGTGTTCCTGTCATTTATAGTTTTCTTAAAATCATTCCTGCAGAATGATCTTCATTATATCGCCGTTTATCTCTTCGGGCGTTCTTAACACGCCGTTTGACACGCATTCTATCCTCTTCCAGGAAAGTCTGTCGCAAAGCTCGTTCGCCGTTTCTCTGCAATGCTTTAAATATTCCTTGTCAAGCTCGTGGATATCGCCGCTTTCGCCCTGCCTTTTTTTGAGCAATTCAAAGGTGTACTCGGGCGGGACGTCGAGGAAAAACACGCAGGACGGCTCGGGAAGCCCCAAAAGGCCGTATTCGTAATCGAAAAGCCACTTCGTAAACGCCTCGGCTTCGTTATGCGGAAGCTTGCTTGCCTGATGAATGGCGTTTGACGTTGTGTATCTGTCGCAGAGTATAGTTGCCCCGCGTTCATAATCGCCCCGCCAGTCGGTTTGGAAGGAGGCGTACCTGTCGACGGCGAAAAAAGTTGAAGCGGCGTAGGGGTTTACCGCTTTGGGGTCTTTGCCGAAATCGCCGTTTAAATACATGCGCAGAAGCGCGGACGACGCTTCCTTATACCTCGGAAACACGACGCTTCTGTACTCTTTTCCGAGTTTTTCGAGCTTTTCGCGCGTCATATTAAACTGAGTGGATTTGCCGCTTCCGTCGGTACCTTCTATAACGAACAGTTTACCCAATTTTTTCCGACCTTTCTCTCATCTTTGCCGCCTCACCGCAGGACATTTTGCCCTCCGAACACGGACCGTGCAGGCACGAGGGACCCGAGCGCGCGAACAGCGAAGGAGCGGCTTCCCTGCATAAAGCGAGCATCTGCCACGCAAGCTCGCGTATCTCCCACTGCGCTCTGCCGCAGCAGCGTATCCTGAAAAAGTTCTGAAGCGAGCGGGCGTTCATCGTCATTACCATTTTTGTTTCGCACGCGTTGGGAAGAACGTATCTCGCGTCCTCTATCGCCTGTTTCTGCGCTTTTTTCTTTTGTTCCTTAGTCGGCTCGCCGTCCCCGCAAAGGGCTTTTATATGCTTGTCGTAAAGCAGATCGGACAGCTCCGAATAGCTTTCGGAAAGCGTCTTCATTATGCTTTCATATTTGCGTAGCGCTTTTTCGTCGTCCGCGATCTCGGGCGGAGTTACGTATTCAAAGTTGTCTATCTTAACGTATCTTTGCGACTGAACGCTGAACGAAGCTATTCTGTGACGGGTTATCTGCGCCAGAAGCGAGCGGGAAACGCCCTCTATCGCGAAAGTAAACGACGCGTGCTCGATAGGACTTTCATGCCCTATTTCGGAAAGCATATGTACGAAGTCGCGCGCCGCCTCTTCGGTCATTCCCGACAGAAGCTTTTCGGACGTCGAATTTGAATAACACTGTTTCGCCGCCGCCGCGACTATCTTTTCGGGCGTCGGAGTATGCGCGATAAGCCAGACCTTAAGCATTGTTTTTTCCTCCCGCTTTCCATTTAAGCGCGTCCCACAGGTAGACGGGCAGTTTTATCATTCTTCCTATTCTTTTAGGCTCCGCCAAAAGCCGGTAAAGCCATTCCATGCCGATCTTTATAAAGAATTTCGGGGCGCGTTTGACCGTGCCGGCAAAGACGTCTACCGAGCCGCCGAGCCCCGCCATAACCGGAACGTTCAGCGCGTCTTTATATTTATCTATAAATTTCTCCTGCTTCGGCGCGCCGAGACACACGAACACGGCGTCGCTTCTCGAATCTCTTATTTCTTCGGCGATCAGCGGCTCTTCTTCCGGCGTGAAATAACCGTTCCGCGTTCCGGATACAATCAGCCCGGGATACCTCTCGGTTAATTTCTTTTTCGCCTCTTCGGCTACCCCCGGCTTTGCCCCGAACAGAAAAAGCCTTTTGCCATTTTCCGCCATAGCGCCGCACAGCGCCTGGGCGAAATCTATGCCCGCAGACTTGTGTTTTATCCCGCCGTTAAGCACTTTTGACGCCAAAACGATGCTTATCCCGTCGGGAAGCACGAGCCTGCTTTCGTTTATTATCCTTTTAAGTTCCGCGTCTTTTTTGCACGCGAGGGCTATCTCCGCGTTAGGAGTGATAACGACGCATTTTTCACCGGTTTCCATACACGCTAAAGCTTCTTTGACAAGGTCGTCCAAACTTAAATCGTCAAAGAAAAGATCCATTACGGGGACTTTCATGCCGGCGTCTCCTTTCCGCATAACTATACATAATATATTATAACAAAAAAATTACTTTTCCACAAGGGGAAAAGCAATTTTTTTATATTTCGGCGCGCGTTACCCGTTCGTTTGTTTTAAAAGCGAATAAACCGACAGTATAAGCAGCAGCGGCGAAAGGACAAGAAGCACGGTGATCAGAGGGCTGTCGATCAAAGGATCCAATAAGTACGACGCCGCGTTAAACGCCGCGTGGAGCATAATGCACGCCCTTATCCCCTCGGTGAGCATCCTTACGTATCCGAAAAGCAAGCCTACAAGCAGCGCGTAAGACATCCATACAACGCTGGGACCGTGGAAAGACGCGAAGACGAGCGCCTGCAAAACCACCGCGGCGTATTCGGGCATACATATCCTGAAATGCTTATAAATAAGTCCTCTGAAAAATACCTCTTCGACGACTGGCGCGACGAGGACGGACACGACGACCGCCATAACGCTGTCTTCATCAATAAAACCGGAAGCTTCTTCGTAAAAGCCCATCGCAGACTCGGGGATCGGAAGATAAGTAAGCAGAAAACTTATCCACAAATTGCACGCGAAACCCGCGACCAGCATAAGGAAGACTACCTTTAAACTTATCCTTCCGTTTATGTCGGTAAAGCCGGTAAAAGAGACTTTTTTTATCCTGCTTATGATATAAACCGCAAAAAGCGCCAGCGCGTCGCCCGCAAGCGTGACCAAAGACGCGTGAGCGAGAAGCGTTTCCGACGCGTTAAAGACCGCGTCAGCGAAATTCTGACCGGTTTGCGACGCGACGTAAATTATTTCCAGCGCCGCCCCGACCAGCAGCTGAGACGCGTAAAGCAAAAAGGCGTAAAACGCGGCAGGAAGGATCACGTCGCGAAAGAGTCTTTTGTTCATTCGTAAAGAGGATATTTCGCGCAAAGCTCGTTAACGCCGGCTCTGATATTGTCCGCCTGCGCTTCAAAATCAGACGCCGCAAGCTTAATGAAATGAGCGATCTTACCCATATCCTCTTCTTTCATGCCACGCGTTGTGACCGACGGCGTGCCTATTCTTACGCCCGAAGTTACGAAGGGCTTTTCGGGATCGTTGGGAATGGCGTTTTTGTTAAGCGTGATATAAACCTCGTCAAGTCTGTTCTGAAGAACTTTCCCGGTTATGCCGAAGGGGCGCACGTCGGCGAGCATAAGGTGATTGTCGGTGCCGCCGGTTATAAGCCTGAACCCCTCGTTTATGAGCGCGTCGGAAAGCGCCTTCGCGTTCTTTATTATCTGTTTCTGATATTCCTTGAACTCGGGCTTAAGCGCTTCACCGAAGCATACCGCCTTGGCGGCTATGATATGCTCGAGCGGTCCGCCCTGAATGCCTGGGAAAATAGCTTTATCTATCGCTTTCGCGTGCTCTTCTTTGCAGAGTATAAGGCCGCCTCTGGGGCCTCTTAAGGTCTTATGCGTCGTCGTGGTAACTACGTCGGCGTAAGGCACGGGGCTCATGTGAAGGCCCGCCGCGACAAGTCCCGCGATATGCGCCATGTCGACCATAAGTATCGCTCCGACTTCCTTCGCTATGTCGGCGAATATATCGAACCTTATCTCGCGCGGGTAAGCGGACGCGCCGGCTACAATAAGCTTGGGCTTTATCTCTTTTGCGACGCGGCGTATCTCGTCGTAATCGAGGCGCTCGGTCTCATCGTTCAAACTATACGGCACGACGTGGAAATACGAGCCGGAAATATTCACCGGGCTTCCGTGTGAAAGATGTCCGCCGTGGGCAAGATTAAGCCCCAAGACCGTGTCGCCCGGCTGCAGGAAGGCGTAAAAAACGGCGAGATTTGCGTTCGCGCCGGAATGGGGCTGAACGTTGGCGTGGTCCGCGCTAAACAGCTCGCACGCGCGCCTGCGCGCTATCTCTTCCACCTCGTCGACGCACTGACAGCCGCCGTAATAGCGCTTCCCGGGATAGCCCTCGGCGTATTTATTTGTAAGGCAGGTGCCCATGGCGAACATTACCGCTTCGGACACAAAGTTTTCCGAGGCTATAAGCTCGATATTTCTCGTTTGTCTTTCATACTCTTTTCTTATTCCCGCGCCTACTTCGGGATCGAGTTTTTCGATAAGGTCCATCGTTTGTTTGATCATAATATGCTCCTCCTCGTTTTTTCACAAAGTTTATATACTTTTTTTACCCGTTTTTCAATACGTGTGTTATACTATATTTAGGCTTTTATAAATAAAGACTCGGGGGTAAGATGCGTGAACTTAAAGAAAAAAGCGGCTCTTGTCGTGTCGGTCCTTAAAGAGCACTATCCCGACACGTGTTCTCTTGTCGCCTTCAAAGATTACGAGTTACTGTTTGCGACGCGTCTTTCGGCGCAATGCACCGACGCGCGCGTAAACGAAGTTACAAAGGTCCTTTTTTCGCGTTTTAAATCTTTAAAGTCGCTCGCAGACGCCGATATAGAAGAGATAAGCGAGATAATTCGCCCGTGCGGGCTTTTCCGCACGAAAGCGCGGGACCTTAAGCTCGGCGCGCAATACCTTATCTCGGTACATAACGGCAAGGTGCCCGACACTATGGAAGAGCTTTTAATGGTGCCCGGCGTCGGCAGAAAAACGGCGAACCTTATTCTGTCGGATATTTACGGAAAGCCGGCTATCGTCGCCGACACGCACTGCATCCGCATTTCAAACAGGCTCGGGCTTATACCCGACGGCTCCAAAGACCCGTATAAAGTCGAAATGGCTTTAAGCGAAACGGTCGAGCCGAGCGAGCAGGCGTCGCTTTGTCACCGATTCGTGCATTTCGGGCGGGATATCTGCACGGCAAGGTCGCCCGCCTGCGTAAGGTGTCCGCTTGCCGATATCTGCCCCTCTAAAGAGATTTGAGCTCCGTTTCAATTTTACCGTTCACAGTTTTTATGACCGCGTACCGGCCGTTTTTCACGGCGCCCGGGCAGATAAACATTATCCCCTCTTCTTCTTCCGCCTTCTGTCTGTGGATATGACCGTAAAACACAACGCTCGCGCCCGTTTCCTTCGCGCGAAGAAACAGTCTGTAAAGCCCCTGCTTTACTCCGTACTTATGTCCGTGAGTAAGCAGGAGCGTTTCTTTTTCAAGCGGGAAAACAAGCTCTTCATCGCCGCCGCA
Source organism: Clostridia bacterium (assembly GCA_017444965.1). Taxonomy (GTDB): domain Bacteria; phylum Bacillota; class Clostridia; order Oscillospirales; family Butyricicoccaceae; genus RGIG3513. The sequence goes on from JAFSVO010000045.1 coordinate 8,482, forward strand.
CAGGTCGCAATTGCCGCATACCGATACCTGCGGTATGTTGCCGAACTCATAAAGATCGGAGACGCCGTCGCCTAAAAAGAATATTTTATCGGGCTTTTCATCGAAAAGAATATCCCACATAAGCGACGTCCTGCCGTGACTGTCGGAAAGAACGCAGATTTTCATCATTTTCACCTTTTTGTGCAATCATTTATCGTCAAAGCATATAATGTACCAAACGAATATAAGGGGTGTTTCAATGCAAAACGGAGAAATAGACAAAGCGGCGAAACAAATGCTGAACACGCCGCAGGGGTTAAGGATAATCTCCCTGCTCGACAAGCTGAATAAACTATCGGGAACGGAAAGCGGAAAACA
>JAFSVO010000046.1 GCA_017444965.1 Clostridia bacterium
CGAACCTCTTCCATATCTCGTTCGTAAGCTTATCCGCTTCGCTCTTAGTCTCTTCACTCGCGCCGAAATAATTGTCCGGCTCTAACGCTTCTTCGGCAAAAAAATCGGAAACGATCGCCTCGCCAATGCTGCCGCCGCCTTTTTCTTCGTTTTCTTTTTTTGTGTCTTGTTTTGTAGTGTACTCTTCTGTGCTGTACTCTTCTGTAATGTTCTGTTCTGTACTGTACTCTTCTGTACTGTACTGTTCTGTAATGGTATCGTTTCGTAATACGTTCGTATCGTTTTGTAATACGTTCGTATCACCACGTTCTTTGTTCCAACGCGAGTTTACGGCTTTTCTTGCCGCCTCCGAGCGCCTTTCTCTGTTCTCTTTAAGCCCTTCCAAACGCCTGATAAGCCCGTCGGACCGGATATATTCGCCGTCGGTGCATATCAGAGGACCCTCCGCGTCGATATACTTTTCCATGCAGTCTTTAAGTATCTTCCTGACGGTTTTTTTATCGCTCCGCGACTGCGCGGCGAGGGTATCGTAAGTATACCTGTCAAGCTTCAGCCTGTAATCGGACTGCTCGCGCAGTACCTCGAGCAGTATGAAGAAAACTCCGTAGCCCGCAGCGCCGTGATCCGTCATAAGCGCCTGTATTTTCACGTCGTTTCGAGCGTTGTAATCGTGTTGGAACCAGTAAGTGTCTTTGACCATTGATAAGTCCTTTCTTTTCTCTTTTCGTTTTTTATAAAACCCGGCCGTGTTTTACAATTTAACCATAACATTTTGAAAGAACGCTTTCACCCCGTAAAAAATATTTTTTAAAAAAATTTTTGCATAATAAAAAAAGCGCGCAGAGCGCGCAGAGCTAAATTGAAAACCTGCAGTTTTCAGCTAAATTATTCGTTTGCACGAATAGCTAAATTGCGGGCTTTGCCCGCAGCTAAATTAAATTCGCGTAAAGCTCGGCGTAAGCCGAATTTAGCTTGCCGCAGGCAAATTTAGCTTGACAAAGTCAAATTTAGCTCGCGCGAAGCGCGAATTTAGCTGCGCGGCTTACGCCGCGCCCACGGAGCGCCGTTTATTTTTGTTATAATTTCCTTTTCCTCTTCATAGCTTATCCTTGAGGAGGAATGACATGAACATATATACTTTCAAATTTTCAAAAAAACTTGCCGTCGCCGCGGTTTTAGCGCTTGCGCTTATCATCGCGCTTATCGTTATTCTCGTTCCCGGGAAGCGCGCCGACGTAGCGTCGGGCGTCTCCGGCATGACGACGAAAGAGGACCTTAAGGAATATATAGAGTCGCTCGGGTACGAGGTAAACGACTCAGTATGGGAAAGCCGCGAGGTGGTCATCCCCCGCGTTTTCGACGACGTTTATACCAAATATAACGATATGCAGAAGGACTGCGGCTTTGACCTTTCAAAATACAAGGGCAAGACGGTCGCCTTACATACCTTCGGCATAAAGGACTACGACGGCAACGAGGGCGTTTTGTGCGACCTTCTCGTGTATAAGAAAAAGATAATCGGCGGCGCTGTCTACACCGCCGACATAAACGGCTTTATGCACGGGCTTAAGCCGAAAGAGTAAAAGATAAGGGAGAGCTTTGAACTCTCCCTTATTTAATAATACCGCCGTTTAATCTCTGAAATATATATCCCTCGTATAGACCTTATCGAGCACGTCGGAAAGCTCTTCCGAATACCGGTTGGCGATTATGACGTCGCAGGTCTTTTTGAATTCGTCAAGATCGCGGATGACGGCGCTGTTGAAGAAGGTGTCGTCGCGCATGGTGGGCTCGTAAATTACGACCTCTATGCCCTTCGCCTTTATGCGCTTCATGACGCCCTGGATACTGCTCTGTCTGAAATTGTCCGACCCGGCTTTCATGGTAAGTCTGTAAACGCCGACTCTTTTCGGCTTTCTCTCTATTATGCTGTCGGCGATAAAGTCTTTCCTCGTGCCGTTCGCCGCGACTATGGCGGTGATTATGTTCTGCGGCACGTCGGTATAGTTCGCCAAAAGCTGCTTCGTATCCTTCGGCAGGCAGTAGCCGCCGTAGCCGAAAGAGGGATTATTATAATGCGTGCCTATTCTGGGGTCTAACCCGACGCCCTCGATTATCGACCTTGTGTCAAGCCCGCGTACCGCGGCGAATGTGTCAAGCTCGTTAAAGAAGGAGACGCGCAGGGCAAGGTAGGTATTGGCGAAAAGCTTTACAGCCTCGGCCTCGGTGGGGTTCATATAGCGCACCTCGATATTTTCTTTGAGGGCGCCTTCTTTCAAGAGACCCGCGAAGGTCACCGCCGCTTTTTCAAGGCGGGCGTTTTTCTGAGGCACGCCGACTATGATACGGCTCGGGTAAAGATTGTCGTAAAGCGCCTTTCCCTCGCGCAGAAACTCGGGGCTGAAGAGGATATTATCACAGTGGAACTTTTCCCTCGCCTTTTCGGTCCAGCCGACGGGGATAGTCGATTTGACTATTATGATAGCGTCGGGGTTTACCGATATTACCTGCTCTATGACGCTTTCGACAGAAGACGTATCGAAATAATTTTTCTTTTCGTCGTAATTTGTCGGCGTCGAGATAATTACGAACTCGGCGTTAATATATGCTTCCTCCCAATCGAGCGTGGCTTTTAAGTTAAGGGCTTTGTTTGCGAGAAAATCCTCTATCTCGTCGTCTTTTATGGGCGACTTTTTTGAATTTAACATTTCGACCTTTTCGGGCACGACGTCTACCGCCGTGACCTCGTTATGCTGAGAAAGCAGGACTGCCATGGAAAGACCCACGTATCCCGTGCCCGCGACTGCTATTTTCATAATTGCTCTCCTTTTTTTCTTTTGATTTTGGGTATAACTGTACAAGGCGAGATATAAAAATGCTTTTTCGGTCCCTATGGAGTCTCCTATGGCAACTAAAAAAACAATTATATTAAGTATTAAAACGCAAGCGTTTTAAATGAATTGAAACGCGGGGCGTTTCGTGAATTGCGGGGCTTGCCCGCATGAATTGAAAACCACGGTTTTCATGAATTGCAAGGCGCCGCCTTGCATTAAGGTATGCGCTTTGCGCATTGATCAATAGGCGCGCTTCGCGCTGCAACCCCTGTCGGCACGATCAGGGGATCGTGCCCTACGTGGGCTATTTTCATAATTGCTCTCCTTTTTCTTGAGTTAATGAATATTGAATACTTAAGACTTAAGAAATAATAATTAAGGTGCGCGGCTTCGCCGCGCTTTATTGATAGATGCGCCTACGGCGCATACCTTCATTATTCATTTTTAAGTCTTCAGTCTTAAGTCTTCAGTAATTTCGGTGCGCGCTTCGCGCTGCAATCCCTCAAGCGGCACGATCAGGGGATCTCTCGCCTGCGGGCTCGGTCACATTTCGGGATTTATTGTACGCCCTGCGGGCTACAACCCCTCCGTGTGCTTCGCACCC
>JAFSVO010000047.1 GCA_017444965.1 Clostridia bacterium
CCCTCGAATATCCGCGATCTCGTCTGAAAGAGAATATTTATCGGAAGAAAAAGCGGCGTTTACGGCGTCAACAACGCGGTTTCCGTACTTTTCACGGTCGGAAGCGTTAAAGACAAGCTTACCTTCGCCGCACTGAGAGCACGCGCCTTTGGCAAGCTCTGTCAGCAAAGAAAAATAATCTTCCGAAGGGAGCGAAGCAAGATGAGTAAGCGCAGAAGTGAAGGCACTGCTGATCAATGATTGCTTTTTTGAAGCGATCATTTTTTTAGCGTCCATATTCGCGCGTTTTATTTTAAGCTCTTTTGCCTCGTCTGCTTTTATCTTTCCCTCGGCTTTAACGGACTCGAGTGCAGAATCGGTCAAGACCTGCTGCTGCTCTTCAAATAAAGCCGCTTCCTTGCGCGCCTTATCAATGATCTCGTCAGCTTTGTTCTTCGCGTCCGAAATGATCTTACCGCAAATAACCTCAATACCGTTCATATTAAGACCTGTCAGATATTGAATATTGCAAGAACAGATATAAGAAGCGCCAAAACAGCGTACGTTTCAACAAGACCTGCGCTTATTACGCCCTTCATCGACTCTTCGGGACGCTTTGCGACTATTCCCATAGCAGCCGCCGCGACAGTCCCCTGGTGAACAGCGGAAAAATAACCGACTACAGCGATAGGAAGAGCGGCGAGAAAATACGCAAATCCCTTTTCAAGAGGAAGCGAGAATGAAAAAACGTCTCCGTTTGAAAAGAGGATAAGGAACGCGACCAAAAGGCCGTATATGCCCTGAGTGCCGGGAAGAGCCTGAAGGATAAGTACGCGTCCGAAAGTTTCCGGCGCCTCGCTTAAAACACCGCTGCCCGCCTTACCGACAAGCTGAATGCCCTTTGCAGAACCCATGCCTGCAAACAGTACGGCGCAGACAGCGCCAAGGATCGCCCAGATAGAACCGTTTGTAAAAATTGATGCCATAGTAGTTATTCCTCTCTGATATTAATAAATTTTGTTTTATTGACTAAAGGATCAAAGACTCTGCCGCCGCCTTCATAAAAACGGCCGAAGAACTCGACGTACTGAAGTCTGCTCGTATGAACGTACGCTCCCAATACGCTGATCGCGATATTGAACGTATGACCGACAAGGAAAACCAAAAGAAATACTATAAACCCTACTATACTTCTTCCGCCGATAGCGCCCATTTTATTAACGACCTGTCCGACAACGGCGCCCGAAAGAGCAAGCGCCATTATTCTGGAGTAAGACAAGAGGTCGGACAGATAACCCGTGACACCGTAAAGCGCGCCGAGACCGCCGGTAACTTTGCCGAAGCCTTTTTTATCGCGTCCTGCCGTACAAAGCAGAAGCAAAACGCCGGCGAGAGTAATATATATTCCAACTTTGGAAAGCGCAAAATTAACGATAAGCCCGCCGAATATCAAATACCATGAACCTACGTCGAAAAACGCGCCCCAAGCGTCCCCTCTTTTTATCTGGCGATATCCGGAAACGCCCATCGAAAACAGGATCTGGACGGCGCCCAAAGCGAGGGAGAATATAAGCATGGTCATCGGTTCTTTCAGCGGGTCAAACCAAATGACCGGCATTGAAACGGTTTTATTCAAAAATGTCTGTGAAAAAACCGTAACTACGTCTGCAAAGAAACCGCCGAGCAAAAAGCCGGCTACAGCAGAGGAAAGACCGCAGTAAGCGAAAATAGTCAAAAGATCTTTCGTGCCGCCTTTGGGCTTCATCAGCTTAAGCCCCAGAAGACAACCTAACAATATAATTAGACCGTATGCGAGGTCCGCCATAATGAATCCGAAAAACACAATATAAAACGGCGTGATAAGAGGATTGGGGTCGACAATGCTGTTGTATGCCGGCATACCGTACATTTCGGTTATCATATTAAAAGGCGAAGATATCTTGCCGCTTTTAAGGGCTGTGGGAACATCGTCCCCCTCTTCGGGATCGTAAAGCTCCCACGCGCAGCCGTGACTTTCAAATATCTTCTGAAGTCTGAACGATTCCTCCTCGGGGATCCATCCGTTCAGTATAACAGTTTCTTTCGTCCTTTCAACGGAAGAAAGCAACTCGTCGCGTGAACTCTCCTGCGCAAACGCGTCGGCAGCGTTTTCAAGCAATTCTTTTTTATCAGCAAAAAGAGCGATATTCTTTTCGGTGTCGGAAACCGAGTTTTTAAGTTCCTTTATTCTTTCACGCAGGCAAGCGATCTCATCTTTTGCGGTTTTCCTGTATTTAAAAGAAACCTTAGTCGCGCCCAAGGCTTTAAGATTATCAAAGCACTGCTCTTCATCAGCCTTGTAAAAATACGCAGATATATAATGAAGTTCACCGTCGGTCCTGATAATATTAACGGAACAAGGATAATCGGCAACTGACTCAATAACAGCATCTTTCTTTACGGACGAAGGAATGGTCGCGCAGAAAAACGATACCGTTTTAGTTCCCTTGAAATCAAGCGGAACGGGATTATCGACCCACGGGATAAGCGATTTTATCTCGTTTTCCGTTGAAGCGATCTCTTCCTTGGATTTATTCCTTAACGCGATAAGATCGCATATCTCTTTCGCGGTTTTATACGCTTCATAATTGTTGTCGTCGGAAAACAGCTCTTCTTCGGAAACCTCTCTTTTAGGAGAAAGGAGCTTCTTCTTTCCCGGGGAAACTCTATATAACTCGGATAACGCGGAAAGAACGATACTTTCACTGTCTGACGAGCCGGAACTTTCCTTTACGGAAGAGTCGTTTTCCAAAGTCTCTATTTCAACGCATCCGATCTTATAAAGCGACCTTAAAAGCTTTTTTCTTTCGTCCCTGGGAACGATCGCCGTAAGACGCTTCATTGAGACTATTGACATTTGGTTTTCACAACCCTTTCACAAATTATCTTAACGGCTTTTTCCATATTTTTATTCGCAGATGCGGATATCTCTTCGCAGGTTTTTTCGGCGTCGTTCAGTATTTGATTTGCTTTATTATCGCCGATAATGCCGCCGCTCTCAATATCCTTCAAAGACTCGTTCTTGGCGAATAAGACAGCGTTTTCCCTACCGTCGAAAACAGCCTTTTCAGACTTAAGCTTAATATCTCTTGCAGCCGTCCTGGCTTCGGCAATTATCCTTTCGGCTTCGGTCTCTGCATCTTTTATGATTTCAATAGGATCCTTAACCAATTTTTATCAATCCTTCCATTAAAAGACCATATTTTGCTATTGTATCAAATTATATATTAATAATCGAAGTTTGTCAATCAAAAAAACAGTTATATTGTAGTCTGTTACACAAATGTATACAACCGATATTGATAAAACCGATTTTTAAGTTTGACCTTAATGCAAAAATAAGGTATAATAAAAAAAAACAGAATGAAACGGAAGAGATTTATGAAAGTTATCCATATTGCCGGCGGAGGCGACCGCGGC
>JAFSVO010000048.1 GCA_017444965.1 Clostridia bacterium
ATCCTCTTTGCCGTACTCTTCCTCACGCTCGGTGGCGCGTATTATCTCGCGTATTTTGCGCTTGACCGACGTTTCGTCCTCGCCCGTCAGGTTCTTTATAAGCTGCTGGGTTATGGTAGAGCCGCCGCCGTAGCCCTTTCTGAAGGGAACGAAGAAGTTCAAAGCGGCGCCCATCGTGCGCTTCCAGTCGACGCCGTTGTGAAGATAAAAGCGCGAGTCTTCTATAGATATAAAAGCTATCTGCAGGTCGTCGGGTATGTCTTCAAGATTTACCCATACGCGGTTTTCGCCGCCGTGGAGCGTGTCGGACAAAATTTCGTTCCCCTCGGCGTCGACCGTGTAGATAAAGCTCGTAAGGTTAAGACGGTAAGAGCTTAAGTCGATGTCTATCTCCGAACGCAGGTATTTGTTTATATAAATGGCGAAGGTCGCGGCGCATATCGCGGCGCACATAAGCGCGACTAAAAGAACGGTCGCCAGAACGAGCAGCAGCCGCTTTTTAGTGCGTTTTTTTACAGCCATAACAACCTCCCGTGGAGTTTTTGCCATATAGATATAAGTATTATACCACCCGAAACGGAAAATTTCCAGTATTATTTTGAGCGTTGACTACGGCCGCGCGTGGTGATAAAATTATCGGGGCGCGGATATATAAAAAAGCGCGAAGGGATGAAACTATGAAAACCGATTACGGCGACTCTTTCAGTTGGATAGAAACGGGCGGGGAAAGGGCTTTTCCCGTCGACGTTTTTCACCTTACGCCCACCTCGTGGATAGGCGTGCGCGGGGGCGAATGCTTAAGTAGCGTAAGCGACCCCGCCTACCGTGCGCAGGCCGAGTTCAACGTGCATTTTCAGGCGGACGTTTTCAAGACTGTCGGCAATATTTTCGCCCCTCACTACCGCCAGCTCGAGCCATTTTACACCATGCGCCTTTCACCCGAAGACCGCCTGCGCGAGATAGGGCGCGAGCCGCGCGAGGACGTTTTCGCCGCGCTCGATCATTTCTTTGAGATTTTTAACGGCGGTCGCCCCTTTATCCTTTCTGCCCACTCGCAGGGGACTATCGTTTCACTCTTTATCTTAAGCGAGTATATGCGCCTTCATCCCGACAGATACGCGCGGATGATAGCGGCTTATCTGCCCGGCTATTCGGTGACGGAAGAATATATGAAACAAAACCCGCACTTAAAGTTTGCCGAAGGCACCGACGACACGGGCGTAATAATATCTTACAACACCGAGGCGCCATGCCCCGAGGGCGAAAGCGGCGTCCTGCTCCCGGGCGCTTTGTGCATAAACCCGATAACGTGGGTAAGAGGCGCCGAGTACGCCCCGCGTGAGTTATCAAAGGGCTCTATGATAAAGGGCAGGAAGATAGAGCGTTACGCCGACGCGCAGATAGAGGAGGGGACGGGGCGGCTTGTCTGCTCGACAGCCGAGCCAAAGCGGCTTCATTCGACCGTATTTCCAGAGGGCGTCTACCACGTTCACGATTACGGACTTTACTATTACGATTTAAGGGAAAACGCGCGCCTGCGCGTCAATAAATATTTTGAAAAAAACTGTTTACAAAAATAACTGTTTTTGCTAAAATATATAAGGTTGATGATTTCTAAAATACATATAAACAGGAGGAACACAAAAAAATGGCAAGAAAAATGAAGACCATGGACGGTAACAACGCCGCCGCGCACGTGGCGTATGCGTTTACCGAGGTCGCAGCGATCTACCCCATAACTCCTTCCTCAACGATGGCGGAGTTCGTCGACGAATGGGCTGCGAACGGGCTTAAGAACGTTTTCGGTCAGGAAGTCAAGGTAGTTGAGATGCAGTCGGAAGCGGGCGCCGCGGGCGCAGTGCACGGCTCTCTCGCGGCGGGCGCTCTTACGACGACCTTTACGGCGTCTCAGGGCCTGCTCCTTATGATCCCGAATATGTACAAGATCGCAGGCGAACTGCTTCCGGGCGTCATCCACTGCTCGGCGCGCGCGCTCGCGACCCACGCTCTTTCGATATTCGGCGACCACAGCGACGTCATGGCGTGCCGTCAGACCGGCTTCGCACTTCTGGCTTCGACCAACCCGCAGGAGGTCATGGACCTCGGCGCGGTCGCGCATCTTTCCGCTATAAAGGGCAAGATCCCGTTCCTGCATTTCTTCGACGGCTTCAGGACCTCGCACGAGATCCAGAAGATAGAGACGTGGGATTACGACGATCTTAAAGAAATGCTCGATATGGACGCCGTCCAGGCTTTCAGAGATCACGCGCTTAACCCGAATCACCCCGTACAGCGCGGCACCGCGCAGAACCCCGATATATTCTTCCAGGAAAGAGAAGCCTCCAACATTTATTACGACGCCCTTCCCGCAATAGTCGAAGAATACATGGGCAAAGTCAACAAGAAACTCGGCACGAATTACAAACTCTTCAATTACTACGGCGCCAAGGACGCCACCGACGTTATCGTCGCCATGGGCTCCGTCTGCGACACCATTGAAGAAGTCATCGACTATAAGCTCAAGAAGGGCGAGAAGGTCGGTCTTATCAAGGTCCGCCTTTACAGACCTTTCGTCGTCGACAAGTTCATCGCGGCTATCCCCAAGACCTGCAAGACCCTGTCGGTCCTCGACCGCACCAAAGAGCCCGGCTCGATAGGCGAGCCTCTCTGCCAGGACGTCATTTCGGCGCTTGCTCAGAAGGGCAAGAAGATCACCGTTCTCGGCGGCAGATACGGCCTCGGCTCCAAGGACACCACCCCCGCCGACATTTTCGCCGTTTACGATAACATGAAGGCGAAGAAGCCGAAGACCCGCTTCACGATAAGCATCACCGACGACGTAACCAATCTCTCCCTGCCGCGCAAGAACGTGCCCGACACGGCGGCTAAGGGAACCATAGCCTGCAAGTTCTGGGGCCTCGGCGGCGACGGCACCGTCGGCGCGAACAAGAAC
>JAFSVO010000049.1 GCA_017444965.1 Clostridia bacterium
CGTTGACCACGGCGCCCTTGGGATTCATGCAGAAGGTGCGGACAAGGTCGCCGTATTTTTCCGTTCTGTAAACTATCTTGCTTTCGTAAAGGCTGTCGGTTATGTCGGCAAAGACTTCATACGGAAGTTCCAGTCGCACGCCTATGTCGACGCGGTTGCTCTTCGTTTCTATGCCGAGGTCGCGGCAGACCGCCTCCATCCACTTGCTGCCCGACCTTCCGCCCGAAATGATGCAGTATTTTGCGGAAAGCTCGCCCTTGTCCGTCTCTACCCTGTAGCCGCCTTTCACTTTTACGACCTTTTTAGCCGTTGTACGAAAAAGGAACTCGACCTTTTCGCGCAGATAGGAATACAGATTTTCGAGCACCTTATAATTTATGTCGGTGCCGAGATGCCTTACCGACGCGTCCAAAAGATGCAGTCCGTGCTGAAGACATTTTGTCTTAAAGTCGGAATTCGCGGTGGTGTAAAGGCGTGTGCCTTTACCGCCGTAAGCAAGGTTTATCTTATCTACGTACTTCATAAGCTCAATGGCTTCGTTGGCGCCGATAAACTTATGGAGCGTACCGCCGAAATCGTTCGTTATGTTGTATTTTCCGTCGGAAAAAGCGCCCGCGCCGCCAAAGCCGTTCATAATCGAACAGCCCTTTTTGCAGTTTACGCAGGTCTTTATCTTTTTCCCGTCTATCGGGCATTTCCTCTCTTCCAAGGTGCCGCCCTGCTCTATTACTGCTATTTTAAGATTTGGTTTTAGCTTTATAAGCTCGTACGCCGAGAAAATACCGCCCGGCCCCGCGCCGACAATTATTACGTCGTATTTCATATATGCCTCCTTATCGGTGTTTCTCGTTAAGTTCCTTTTGTATCCTCTCGCGCAGATAGCGCAGCGATCCTTTATCGGGATGGGCTTTTACCTTTATCGGGCGTTTGCTCTCTATCGCGTTCGCCGTCTCATGCGTGCAGAAGCGCTCGTGATCCTGCGGGACTATCACGCGGGAAAACTCGCAAAGCCCGCCGACGTCCATAAAATCAAAGCGAGTCGGAATTGCCGAAAAGCCGTTTTCGGATAAAAACCCGATCAGCGTTTCGAAGAACTCGGCGCTTTCGCATACGACCGCCGTTTTGCCCGGCTTTACCGCCTCAGCAAAGTTTTCGAACGAAAATGTCAGTTCGGCGCAGAAGAGTTTTTTCTTATCGGGAATAAGCTCCGACACCTTGCCGGATATCTCTCCGTGCGTTACTATGATATCCGTATCAGAGCCTATTTTATACGTGTATCTGAGCACTTCGGCAAGCGTATATGAGAAAACGTCGGCTCCCTCAATTTCCCTTACGCTTTCCGAAAGCGAAGAAAGGATCTCGCGGCATGAAGCGACTACGGCGACCTTTATGCCCTCGTCGGGAAGATGTCTTTCTTTCATTTTAAGGTCTATGAAAATGCTCGCCTCGCTGTTTGAAATATTGAGTTTTTCGAGCTTTTCGAGCATCTCGTCTATTGCAGCAAGCGCCGCCGCCTTGCGCGAACCCTTATCCGTGCTTCTGTATTTTACAAAGGTGCCGCTTCCCTGCGTTTTTTCTATATATCCCTCTTGCTCAAGCTGATCGTAGCAGCGCTTTACCGTTCCCTTCGCGAGAGAAAGCGCGCGCGCAAGGTCCTGCACCGTAGGCAGCTTTTCTCCGTACGCCCTCGTCCCGTTTTTTATATCTGCGGCTATGGCGTCGGACAGTTGTCTGTAAATCGGCACGTTGATAGAGGGGTCTATATGATACTTTCCCGGCAAAAGAACCACCTCCGACAAAATTGTTATAGTTCAATTTTACCGAAGGCGGCGTCTTTTGTCAATATCCCTTTATTTCAAACTGTCAAGATAAGCTTTTCTGCCCGTTTCATAAAGGTTGTTTCCCTCGCTGTCGATTATGACGACGACGGGGAAATCCTCTACCTCAAGCCGGCGCACCGCCTCAGCGCCGAGGTCCTCGTAGGCTATGACCTCCGCCTTTTTGACGCAGCGGGAGAGCAGAGCGCCGCATCCGCCTATCGCCCCGAAATATACCGCGCCGTGTTTCTTCATGGCGTCAACGACCTCGGGGCTTCTTTTGCCCTTTCCTATCATACCTGTCTCGCCCAAGGCTATAAGCGTGGGGCTGTACGCGTCCATACGGTAAGACGTGGTGGGGCCTGCGGAGCCTATGGGCTGCCCCTCTTTGGCAGGAGTAGGTCCGACGTAATAGATCGTCGCGTCGCGTATGGGCAGAGGAAGCTCCTCGCCCTTTGCCGCAAGCTCGCAAAGGCGCTTGTGCGCGGCGTCGCGCGCCGTGTAGATAACGCCCGAAATAAGGCAGCTGTCTCCCGACTTCAGCTTTCTCGCGTCCTCTCTCGAAAGCGGCGTTTTTATCCTTTTCGGCATTTCAAAGCACCTCCGTTTTATGTCTTGTGACGTGGCAGTTTATATTGACGGCGACGGGCAGCCCGGCGATATGAGTCGGGAACCATTCTATATTTACGGCAAGCGCCGTCGTTTTTCCGCCGAAGCCCTGCGGACCTATACCGAGGGCGTTTATCTTATCAAGCATCTCGCGCTCCAGTTCCGCATAGAAGGGCTTTTCGTTCCGCACGTTTACGGGGCGCATGAGCGCCTTTTTCGCAAGGTACGCCGCCTTGTCGAAGGTGCCGCCCACGCCAACGCCGACGACTATCGGCGGGCAGGGGTTGGGCCCCGCGTCCTCTACGACCTTTAAAATAAAGTCTTTGACGCCCTGCAGACCGTCGGAGGGTTTGAGCATTATTATCTGACTCATGTTCTCGCTGCCAAAGCCCTTGGGGGCGACGGTTATCTCAACTTTGTCGCCCGGGACTATGTCATAGTATATCATCGCGGGGGTGTTGTCGCCCGTGTTCACTCTGTCGAGTGGATCGCGCACCACCGACTTGCGGAGATATCCCTCGGTATATCCGCGTCTTACGCCTTCGTTCACGGCGTCCTCTATGCTTCCTTTTATATGCACGTCCTGCCCAATTTTAAGAAAAACGCAGGCGACGCCCGTATCCTGGCAGATAGGTCTGTCGGTATCCGCCGCTATGCCGTAATTTTCGATTATCCTGTCGAGTATCTCGCAGGCGGTGTCCCACTTTTCGTTTTCCCTCGCCTTTGAAATACATTCGCGCATATCGGACGGCAAACGGCAGTTTGCATCAATGCAAAGTCTTTTTACGACGTCGCGTATTTCTTCAGCGTTCAAGTCTCTCATTTTTTAACCTTCCTTCGGTACGCATCTTATTTCGTCTATCTTGGTGCCGTCGCGGTAAATAACGTCTGCGACGACGCGGTCGCCCCTTGAAAGCTTTTTGGGCTTGCCGGTCATCTTCTCTGCCTTTTCGCGCAGATCGTGTATATCGATAACGGGAAGATGCGCGTCGATAAGGCGCTGTTTAAGCTCCGCCCTGGCGGGGTTAACGGCTATTCCTCCCTGCGTTACGAGGACGTCTACGTCCCTGCCGGGTGTCGACACACACGTGACGTGATCGGTGACTATCGGAAGCCTTGCCCTCGACATCGGAGCGATTATCATGGTAAGCTTGGCGCCCGCCGCCGTGTCGCTGTGGCCGCCCGAGCCGCCCATTATGTAACCGTTCGAGTCGGTATGCACGTTTACATTGAAATTTTCGTCTATCTCGGTCGCGCCGAGTATCACGACGTCGAGGCTGTCTACGACGGCGCTTTTGGCAGAGGGGCTCGCGTAATGCGTCGCCGATATCTCACAGTGGTTCGGGTTGTCGCGGATGGACTCTACGGCGCGCAGATCGAAGCACTGAACGTCCAGAAGCTTTTCAAAGCAGCCTGCCTCGAGCATTTCGACCATATATCCCGTAATGCCGCCCAGACCGAAGCTTCCCTTAATGTTTTCCTTGAGCATTATATCCTTAAGGAACTTTGCCGCGGCAAGCGACGCGCCGCCCGCGCCCGTCTGGAAGGAAAAGCCGTCCTTCAAAAGCCCGGAGCTTTTTATCACCTTGGCGGCGTAGCTCGCCATCACGAGCCCCACGGGGTCGCGCGTTATCTTCGTCGTGCCCGACACTATACCCTTGGGATCGCCTATCTCGGGCACCTCTACGACGAAATCGACGTAGGTCTCGGGGATAGACCAGTTTGCAAGCGGATAAGGAACGAGGTTGTCGGTTATAACGACGACCTTTTGGGCGTTCATGGCGTCGGGGAAAGCGTAGCCCAGACTCCCGCACGCAGATTTGCCCGTCTTGCCCGTGCAATTGCCCATCGTATCCGCCGTCGGCGCCGCTATAAAGGCGACGTCAATGGGCGTTCTGCCGAGCTCTATATCGGAAGGTCTGCCGCCGTGGGTGCGGAACTGCACCGGCTTTGCGAGCACGCCCTCGGATACGGCTTTACCTATGCCCGCCGCCATATAGTTTGCCGACAGTCCCGTTACGACGCCGTTTTTGATATGCTCGATAATCGGCTTATGCGTATCGAAAAGGGAGCTTGCGTTTACGTTTATGTCCCGAAGTCCCAGCGCCGCTATCTCATCCATTACCATATTGAGAACGAAATCGCCGTTTCTCAGATGATGATGAAAGGATACGGTCATACCCGATTTAAGACCGGTGTTTATAATGGCTTCTCTTAAGGAAGATACAACTTTATCTTTCATAGCTTTACCTCTTCTGCATTTCTTCCGCCATGTCTATGGTCTGCTGCGCCCTTAAAACTATCGGGGCGTCGACCATCTTGCCGTGCAGAGCTATTGCGCCGCGGCCCTGCTCCTTGGCGAGCTTTATGGCGTCCATGACCTCGTATGCGTAATCTATCTCCTTCTGCGTGGGCGAGAAGACCGCGTTTATCACTTCGACGTGGCGCGGCGAAATGGAAGCTTTTCCCGTAAAGCCGAGCCCCTTGGCGTTCTCTGCGTCGCGCACTATGCCCTCGTCGTCGTTTACGTCGGTAAAGGGCGTGTCGTAAACGTCGACGCCCGCAGCCCTTGCCGCGACCACAAGGCGCGTGCGCGCGTACTCTATCTCGCGCCCCTCCTTCGTCCTGCGGCAGCGCAGGTCGGCGGTAAGGTCCTCCGCGCCGAGGAATATGGCGGCGACGCGCTTCGACGCCGCGGCTATCTCAAAGGCGTTCTCAACGCCGAGAGCCGTTTCTATAAGCGGCATAAGGCGCACGGTGTTTTCGGGGAAGCCGAGCTTTTTTTCGACCTCGGTTATGTATTCGTCCGCCGTAAGCACGTCCTTTTCGCAGCTCGTTTTCGGCAGCATGATAAGGTTCGGCTTTTCGGGCAAAACTGCGTCTATGTCCTTTTTAAAGAAATCGGTATCTATGGAGTTTACGCGGACTATCGTTTCGCACCGCCCCATATCGCCGTATTTGAGCGTGTTGCGGACGAGAATACGCGCCGCGTCCTTTTCGGTCGGGGAAACGGCGTCCTCTAAATCGAATATTATTGCGTCGGCGCCGAGGGCGCTTCCGTTTATGAGCATATTAGGCGTATTGCCGGGAAGAAAAAGCATCGATCTTCTCATTATTACTGCTCCTTTCCTCTTAAGCAGGCGGTCTCTACCCTTGCGCGCAAAACGCAGTCCAATGCGCCGCGGTCGGATATTTTAACTCTGGCGCCCGTGACGCCGCACTCCGAAAGCACGCTTTTGACCGTTTCGATGATAGAATCGCCGAACTGTGCCTTGACGACCGACGAAAGCTCTATTTCGACGTCGTCGCACGGCTCTATTTCTATATAGGCGTCGCTCGACTCCATCGTTCCGGCGGTCGCTTTTTTAAGAACCTTCACAATAATTGCCCCCTTTGTTTTTTTACCGAATATATATTATATTCCTTATTATGTTTTATTTCAACCTTTTCAAACCTGTTTTTTTGCTGTATACTTATTTATATATAATTGTATAAACGGGGTGTTTTTATGGATATGGAAGTCATTACGCGCTTTTCGGCGTCGGCGCGCGCGGCGTGGGAAGAGCTTTTAAGCTCTTTCGGTTTAGTCCCCGACAGCCCGCCGGACTTAACGGCGCTTTTGTGGGACGGGGACGCTCTCGCCGCCGCGGGCTCGCTTTGCGGCAATATCATAAAATACGTCGCCGTTAAAAGCGACTATCAGGGCGAAGGGCTTGCGCCCAAAATCGTTACGGCTCTTCGCGGCGAGGCTTTTTCCCGCGGGATAACTCATCTTTTCCTTTATACCAAACCGCGCAACGCCGAAACCTTCTCCTCGCTTTTCTTTTATGAGGTCGCCGAAACGCGTGACGTTCTGCTTCTCGAAAGCGAAAAGGACGGCGTATCAAAATATCTCTCCTCTTTGCCGCCGCCCGAAAAAGCGGAAAACGCCGGCTGCTGCGTCATGAACTGCAACCCCTTTACTTTGGGGCATAGATATCTTATCGAGCAAGCCGCGAAGAACTGCGATATTCTTTACGTTTTCATTTTATCCGAGGACAAAAGCGAGTTTACGGCAAACGACCGGCTTTTGCTCGTAAAAGCCGGAGTTTCCGATCTTCGCAACGTGCGCGTTTATCCGTCGGGCGACTATCTTATCTCGTCCGCAACTTTCCCCAACTACTTTCTGAAGGACCGGGACCTTACGGGCGCGGCGCACTGTATGCTCGACATAGAGATCTTCACGAAATATTACGCGCCCCATTTCGGAATAAAACGCCGATTCGTCGGCAGCGAGCCGCTTTCCCCTTTGACGCAGAGCTACAACGACGCGCTTATAAAGAACCTTCCCGAAAGAGGGATAGAGGTGACGGTGATACCCCGTCTTGAAAAGGACGGCGTTCCCGTTTCGGCAAGCGCAGTTCGCGCCCTTCTTCACAAAGGAAAGGAAGAAGAGCTTTCAAGGCTCGTCCCCGCGACTACCCTTTCGTTTTTAAAAGAAAAAGAATACATATAAAATAATAACATATAAACAGGAGGCGCTCTTATGCAGGAACTTCAGAGATCACACATCATAAGCCGTTATTTCGCGCCGCGCGGCAGGGACCGTATGTACGCGCTCGGCATCCAGCTTTCACAGCTTTATCTGTCGCCGTCGGATAAGCTTATCGGCTTTATCGGCGAGGCGGGCTCCGGCAAAAGCATGATAATCAAAGGTATGTTCCCGGGAATAGAGCTTACGAACGACGACGACGGCGTCAACGTGCGCCCGCTCCCGCTTCTTAATCAGGACCTTGAAAACAGGTTTTTCACGCCGCACACCTATCATCTGGACATAAGGTTTGAAAACGCCTTTACGCAGATGAACGTGCTTGCCGACGCGATATGGGAGGCGATAAACCGCGGCAAGCGCGTTATAGTAGAGCATTTTGACCTTATTTATCCGTTCCTTAAAAAGAACGCCGACCTTTTAGTCGGCGTCGGCGAAGAGATAATAATAACCCGCCCCAACCTTTTCGGTCCGTTCCCGCAGGAAATATACGACGTCGCCTACACTACCCTGCCTTACCGCCTTATGGCGCACACGGCGGAGGACCTTTGCGAGCTTGTTTTGGGTGACGATTTCGTAGAGCATTGCACGCACGGCGACGTGCGCCACGGCTTTATTCTTGCGTTTAACGAGGAGGAAAATATAGACATAGCAGTGCTTGAAAAGAAAGTCAATGCCTTTATCGCGCAGGATCTGCCCGTCACCTATAAGGACGACCAGCATATAACGATAGGCGAAACGACGCTTTTCTGCACCGGTCCCCGAACGCACGTCAAACGCACGTCCGATATAACGGGCTTCCGTCTGCTGCCCTATCTCGTTCACGACAGACTGAACAAACAGTATCTGCTCGTCGGATGCGTCGGCGAAGATGCCGAAGAAAATCTGAAAAAGCTTGAACAATTTGTATAAAATATATCTTGACAAATTGTTCTATTTCTTTATAATGTAATTGATATAGAACAATACGCTTTCAGAGGTGCAATAATGGAAGAACGCAAGAAGAAGGTTCTTGTTATCGGCGTCATCGGCTCGGACGTTCACGCCGTAGGCAACAAGATACTGTACCACGCTTTTACCGAAGCTGGCTTTGACGTCGTAAACCTCGGCGTTATGGTCACGCAGGAGGAATACATAGCCGCCGCGATAGAGTCTAAAGCGGACGCCATAGTCGTTTCCTCCCTTTACGGCCAAGGTGAGCTCGACTGCCGCGGACTTCGCGAAAAGTGCGACGAGGCGGGGCTTAAGGGCATTCCCCTTCTGGTCGGCGGCAACATAGTCATAGGCAAGCAGAAGTTTGAGGACGTCGAGAAGCGTTTCAAAGAAATGGGCTTTGACCGCGCCTTCCCGCCCGGAACGCCCCCCGAAACGACTATCGCGGCTCTTCACGAGATCCTGGACGGTGAGAAAAAATGAATCCCGTTCTTCTTATTGATTTCGGGAGCACTTATACGAAGCTTTCTGCGGTCGATATAGAAAAAGAAGAGCTTTTGGGAACAGCGCAGTCCTTTACGACCGTTCAGACAGATATTAACGAAGGACTTAACCGCGCGCTTTCAATACTTGAAGAAAAAACCGGCAAGCTTGATTTCAAAGACTGCTACGCCTGCTCGTCGGCTGCCGGCGGTCTGCGTATGATAACGAGCGGTCTCGTGCCCGAGCTTACGAGCGAGGCGGCGCGGCTGGCGTCCCTCGGCGCGGGCGCAAAGGTCATCGGCGTTTATTCCTTCCAGCTTACGGAGGACGATATCGAGGACATACGCAAAACGCGCCCCGACATTTTCCTGCTTTGCGGCGGCACCGACGGCGGCAACACCGAGTGCATAATCGGCAACGCAAAAATGCTTTCAAGGCTTGATCCCTCTTTCCCGGTCGTGATAGCCGGGAACCGCACAGCGGCGCACGAATGCGAGAGGATACTTTCGTGCTTTGAAACTCACGTCTGCGAAAACGTCATGCCCAAGTTCGGTCAGCTCAATATAGAGCCGACGCAGAAAGCGATACGCGAAATATTCTTGAAGCGCATAATTCAGGCGAAGGGGCTTACGCAGGCGTCCTCGCTTTTATCCGATATCATGATGCCCACCCCGTCCGCCGTGCTCGCCGCCATGGAGCTTCTTGCAAAGGGCTGTGAAGGCGAAAATGGCATAGGCGACCTTATCGCCGTAGACGTGGGCGGCGCGACGACCGACGTTTACTCCATTGCCGACGGCTCGCCCTCGCACGCGAACACCGTCTGCAAGGGATTGCCGGAGCCCTTCTCAAAAAGAACGGTCGAGGGCGACATAGGCATGAGATACAGCGTACAGGGCATAGTCGACGCCGCGGGCATCGGAAAAATAGCCCGTCTGTCCGGTCTTTCTGAGGAACGCGCGGCGGAGCTTATCGAAAAGCTCAAGGAGCGCAAGGAC
>JAFSVO010000050.1 GCA_017444965.1 Clostridia bacterium
AATAAGCGAAAGCAGCCATTCCGAGGTATCAGAGCTTTCAGATATAGCCCTTCCTTCCGAATACGGCGACTACGGGATCAACGGAACGCTGGCGCCGGTCATTTCTCTTTGCGGCGCGATAATCTGCGTTCTGGCGCGCTCCGACGAGAAATTTTCAAAAAAACTTCGGAATATTGACATATTGAATTCGTTTATAGAGGAACAAAAATGAGGATAGCCGTTATCGGCGGCGGAGCCTCCGGGATGATGGCGGCGTATTCCGCCGCACCCTTCGCGGAAGTTGTTTTATTTGAAAAAAACAGCGGCTGCGGCGCAAAGCTTAATATCACGGGAAAGGGCAGATGCAATCTGACAAATAACTGTCCCGTTCCCGAGCTTATCGGCAATACTGTTAAAAACGGAAAGTTCTTATACAGCGCTTTTTCGGGCTTTGACTCCGGCAAAGCGATGGAGTTATTTGAAAAACTCGGCGTGCCTTTAAAGACGGAAAGAGGAAACCGCGTATTTCCCGTATCGGATAACGCAAAAGACGTCACCGGCGCGTTAAAAACAGCGCTGCACAGATCCGGCGTTAAGATAATTCATGCCGAGGTCACCGACGTATACGCCGAATCCGGCGTTGTCAAAGGAGTTATCGCTTCAGGCAAAAAGACGCCGTTTGACAAAGTGATCGTCGCTTCGGGCGGGGTCTCTTATCCTAAGACCGGCTCTACCGGCGACGGATACCGCTTTGCTCTTAAACTCGGACATACGGTGTCTTCTTTGACGCCTTCGCTCGTTCCTCTTTACGTTGAAGGGAGTATTCCCGGACGCCTTGAAGGCCTTTCCTTAAAGAACATTTCGATAACCGTTTCAAAAGGATCTGAAAAAATATATTCCGACTTTGGCGAAATGCTTTTTACTTCCCGCGGCGTTTCGGGCCCGATGATACTCAGCGCCTCGTCGCATTTAGGCAGAAAGGATACTTTTCCTTACACGCTTTCAATAGACCTTAAACCCGCGCTCGACTTTGACACTTTAGACAAACGGATACTGAACGATTTTAAAGAAAACATCAACCGTGACTTTTCCAATTCATTATCAAAGCTTTTGCCTTCAAAGCTTATACCCGTTTTTATAGATACTTGCGGAATATCGCCGGACAAAAAGGTCAACAATATAACAAAAGCCGAAAGAGAAACTATTTGCAGGTCTTTAAAAGACTTCAGGCTGACGCTCTCGGGTTTCTATCCGATAAGCGACGCCATTATAACGTCCGGCGGCGTGTCGGTTAAAGAAATAGATCCTAAGACAATGGAATCAAAGCTAATAAAGGGATTATATTTTTGCGGTGAAGTAATAGACGTCGACGCTTATACGGGCGGCTTTAATCTGCAGATAGCCTGGTCGACCGGGCGCTGCGCCGGCCTCTCTGCCGCGAAAGGAGAAACAAAAATGAAAAAATACTCTG
The DNA here is from genome assembly GCA_017444965.1 of Clostridia bacterium. Classification (GTDB taxonomy): domain Bacteria; phylum Bacillota; class Clostridia; order Oscillospirales; family Butyricicoccaceae; genus RGIG3513. Next base: position 1,451 of record JAFSVO010000050.1, read on the forward strand.
TCGCCATAGACGGTCCGTCCGGCGCAGGCAAAAGCACTATAGCAAAATCTGCGGCGAAAGAACTCGGTATCGTTTACGTGGATACAGGCGCCATATATCGCTCCGTCGGGCTTTACGTTTTAAAGCAGGGCGTTGACCCTAAAGATAAAAACACGGTCATAGCTCTTCTTCCTGACGTAAAACCTGAGATAAAATACGAAGACGGCGCCCAGCATATTTACCTTAACGGTGAAGACGTATCCGGACTTATACGCACCGAAACGATATCCAAATACGCAAGCGACGTTTCCGCAATTCCCGAAGTCCGCGCTTTTCTGCTTGCGTTACAAAGAAACACAGCAAAAAAGACAAGCGTTATTATGGACGGAAGAGATATCGGAACGGTCGTCCTGCCCGACGCAGACGTAAAAATATTTCTTACCGCCTCACCCGAAAAAAGGGCGGAAAGGCGGTATAAAGAGCTTTTGGACAGAGGTGAAAAGGCGGATTTTAACGAAGTGCTCGCCGCAATAAAAGAACGCGATAAAAACGATTCGACACGCGCCGCAGCGCCTTTAAAGCAGGCTGAAGACGCCATACTCGTCGATTCATCCGACTTTAATAAAGAAGAAACGATAGCCCGCGTTCTGGAAATAATTAAAAGTAAAACAAAAGTATGAAAATAATAGTTGCCGAACACGCAGGTTACTGCTTCGGAGTGCGCCTTGCCCTTGAGGCGGCAAAAAAATACGCCTCGGAATA
>JAFSVO010000051.1 GCA_017444965.1 Clostridia bacterium
AAATACGCCTGGCACGCGAAGCAGAGCCTGCTCGCGTTGGGAAACGGCGGGCTTTTGGGGCGCGGCCTTACGCACGGCCCGCAGGTGCAGAACGGCGTTCTCTTTTCAAAGCACGCCGATTTCATATTCGCCTCGTGCGGGGAAGAGCTCGGCTTTATGGGCTGTCTTTTTCTTATAATACTCCTTTCGGCGATAGTACTGCGCTGTTTTACCGACGCGCGCAAGTCGGATAACCTTATGGGTTATCTTATGTGCATAGGCGTCGGCTCGATGATAATGTTCCAGATACTTATAAACGTGGGCATGTGCCTCGGTATCATGCCGGTAATAGGGCTTACCCTGCCCTTCGTAAGCTACGGCGGCTCTTCGATACTCACCTCCTTCGTCGCGCTCGGGTTCGTATGCAGCGCGACCATCGACCAGTCGCGAAACAGACTGTCATGACGGAATTTCACAACATCCCGCCCGTCTGGAGCGAAAGCTCAAAAACGCTTATTTTAGGCTCTTTTCCCTCCGTAAAATCGAGGGAGCAGGCGTTTTTCTACGCCCACCCGCAAAACAGGTTCTGGCGCGTCCTCGCGGCGCTTTACGGTACGCCCGTCCCCGAGACGGTCCCCGAAAAAAAGGCGCTTTTGCAAAGCAATTCCCTCGCCCTGTGGGACGTCGTCTCCTCGTGCGATATAAAGGGCTCGTCGGACGTATCCTTAAAGAACGCGCGCCCGAACGATATAGGGCATATCCTTAAAAACTCGCGCGTTTCCCGCGTTTTCACGAACGGTAAAACGGCGTTTTCACTTTACGAAAAGCTGATTTTCCCCGAAACGCGCGTTCACGCGTTATATCTTCCCTCGACAAGCCCCGCCAACATGCAGTTTTCCTTTGAAGCGCTTTTGCGCGAATGGCGCGCAATACTCTGACCCCGGCGCGCCGCGGCGTACGATCGCGGCGGCGTTTTTTGATTTTTTCACCCTTTTTAAGGAGGAGCCGCAATGAAAAGCTTCGGTAAAAAAGCAATATCCCTTGCCCTCGCGTTCTGTCTTCTGTGCGGGCTTATACCCGCGGCGGTCTTCGCGAAGGACCCGCAGGACGCGTATGATCACAAGAGCGGCGTATATCACTACACGTCGAACGAAAAGGGCGAAGACGGCTCTTACAATACCGAAGACGCCTTTATCTGGTCCGACGGCTGGTTTCTTTCGGACGGGACGAGCCTAAACTCTCACCTCGCCGCGCTTTCGGCCGTCGCCGCCATAACGACGGCGGGCTATACCGCCGACGACCCCGGCCTTTCGGGCGAAGAGCGTTTCGCCGATCGCGACAGAAACGTAAAAGAGTTCCTTGCGACGATGGGTTTTGAAGACTACGCCTGCAACGGGTATTATCATACGAACCGTCTTCCGAACTCGGCGGGGTGCGCTCTGGCGCGTAAGACGGTCACCGACAAAAAGGGCGACAAATATACCCTTTTGGCGATACTTCCGATGAGCGCCAACTACCGCAACGAGTGGGCGGGAAATTTTGACGTCGGCGCCGCCGAAGACGACGAGGGAAACGGCCTGCACCACGGCTTTAAGGCGGGGTGCGACGAGATACTCCGCTTTACCAAAAAGTACGTTAAGGATAATTCGATAACCGGCGAAATAAAGATCTGGACGGCGGGGCACAGCCGCGGCTCGGCGCTCGCCAATCTTATAGGCGCCTTCTTCGCCGCGGGCGGCGCGGATTATTTTGAAAACGGCCTTACCGTTTCGCCCGAAGATATTTACTGCTACACCTTCGCGACCCCAGGCACAATCGCGGGGAAAACGACTAAAGCCCGCCTTTTAAGCGTTGAGGGCGCGCGCGGCGGCGACTACGCCGGAAGGGACACCGCGGGCGACGCTTACGCCTACCCGGGCGAAAACGCTGTCCTTATTCCCGACTCTTCCCTTTTCGACTGCGTGCACAACTGCCGTCCCGACTACGACCTTATAACCCTTCTTCCTCCCTTTATAGGGTGGAACTTCACCGTTTTCGGCAAAAACGACCTTCCTATAGGCTCTAAAGAGCTTAAGCCCGCGATGCTCAAGCACCTTGAAAAAGCCGACCCCGCGGTATATAAAGCCTTTACGGAGAAAGTCACCCTCGCCTCTTTACTTGAAACGGACGCCGACGGCGACGCCGACTCTTACGAGTTTAAAAAGCTCGTGCTTGACGGCATTTTGCCCGGCATAGTTTCCGACGGCTCTTATTCTATGGCGGATATGCTCGCGAGCCGTATAGACGGCCTGCGCGTCATTATGCCCGACCGCGCCTCTTACGTTGAGAAGTATCAGGAAACGTTTGCCGCGGCGATGGGCATTTACGGCATGGCGTGGGAAGAGTTTTCGGGCTCTTTCGACT
>JAFSVO010000007.1 GCA_017444965.1 Clostridia bacterium
AGGACATACGCGCGGCGGCTAAAAGCGACTGCTCGATAGCTTACGTGGGCGACGCGTTCGAACTTCATTACGCGACCTCACCCTGCCTTGACCTTTATACCGAGACCCTTCGCCACAACTCGCCCGCGGGCGCGTATCTTACCGCCTGCGTGCTTTACTCGTCCGTCTTCGGCAAGACGGTTTCGAGGATAGATGAAAACGGCTTTTTGCCCGCCGAAGACGCCGCGCTCCTGCGCGCCGAGGCCGACGCATCGGTCTTCGGCTCGGCTGACGCTCCCGCCTCGCTTATTTCCCCGAAGATGCCTCTTTTCGGGTATTCTTACGCGGACGAACGCTTTGCGGGCGAGGAATACCCCGCGAACTTTGACGTACTGCTCTCTTCCGCGCTCGCCTACCGTCAGCGCGGCAGATTTACCCAGTACGACCAGCTGACGACCGAGAGAGCCACCTACACCTTCTCAAGAAGGCGCACCGAGCCCCCCTATAACCGCCCCGAAGCCGCGACTTCTCAAAACAAACTGTATATCGACTGCAGCTCCTTCGCTTTTTCAACTTTACTTGACGCGTTTGACTTCAATATAGGCGCGAGCCGTTCCAAAACTCTGACCTTCGACGTTAAGCCGTCGGCTAACCTTCTGATACCTTTCGAATGGTGCGCGACGGACGACGGCGCTCTGTCGGCGGACGCCGCCACGGCTCTTCTTCTTTCGACCATAAGGCCGGGCGACGTGCTTTCCTACAGCGATCCCGAAAACAACGACGGCCATACCATGCTTTACATAGGCAACGGACAGTTCATACACTGCACCGGCGGCAGCTCCTTCGCTCTTGCCGGCGCCGATTACGACTTTACCGGACTTTTTGACAAGCAGGAAATACCCGCCGCGGTCATTTTCGACAATATTGACGTGCTTATAAAAACCTACGAGCCGAGGTATTTATTCGATACCTCAAAAGAGCTTACAGTGCGTCTGCTCCGCCCCGTTTACGCGAACCTCACGCCTTCCGCCCGCGCCGTTTCGCGAATGAATAACCTTTCCGGCGTGCTCGTTTATAAGGAATCGAGCGCGCCGAGGGGCGTTACCGTGAACCCGGGCGAGGACGTTACCTTTACCGTAGTTATCAAAAACTTATCGAACGCAACTAAAACCGTTTCGGTTACCGAAACGAAGCCCGCGGAACTTTCCTATAAGACGGGCAGCGGCACGTTTGACGCGACCGTCGCCCCCGGCGAAACAAAGAGGATAAGCTATACCCTGACCGTATCCGCAAGCGCTGCGGCGGGCGCGGTGCTTGACGTTCAGTCGAACGCTTTCGCGGTGCCGCTCAACAAGACGGAGATAAGAGTCGCGAACACCCTTACCGCCTCTCAGCAGGCGGGCGTGACAGCGGCGCTCGACGCGCTTTCCGCGGGCAGCGACTATGAGCTTGCGCGGCTTTACTACAAGTCGGCTTTCTTATATAACCTCCCCTTTACGAGCCTTTCGGACCTTTACACGAAGCTGTTTGACAGTCGCGTCAGCGGCGAAAAGCCCTACGTCACGCTTAAAGCCGGCACGAGCGACGTTTTAAAGACGGTAGTTCCGGACGTTTACGGCGGCGTCGCGTACTCGAAGTCGGACCCCGACAGACCGGGATATATAAGCGACTTTAACTTTGTGCCGGGCGACCTTCTCGTCCTATACGACGACAGCACGGGCGCGAACGCCTCGATATACGTTGTGACGAGCGAGCGCCGCTTCGCGACGATAAAGAACGGCGTTTACACGGTGACTTCCTCCGCGTCGGAGACCGAGCTTCTTCTCGAAACGCTTATGGGCAGGTTCGCTTTCGCCGTTCTGCGCCCCTCGCTCGGCAGCTTTGAAAACGACGGCTCCTCCCTTTTCGAGAACGATATGCTTTACGAAAAGAACGTCGTAGTGTTCGGCGACGGCTTTCTTACCGCCAACAATACGGGCGACGTAGTCAGAAGGTTTTCGGAAGCCGACGGCACCGCTTTAAACGTCGTTTCGGCGAAGACCTTTGACAATATAGAGGACGGCTCCGGCAAATATAACCTTTACGAGCTTTATAACTGGAATAACACGAATATTACGGGTCACGTTGACAGCGCTCCCGTCACGCGGTTCTTCGACGTTTTGAGCGGCAGTGAGGGAAAAATAGATTATCTTTGGATAGAAACGAGCCGCGACGACGGCACGGGGAATTCTTCCGCTCCGAAAACGAAGATAACCAAAGCTTTTACAGATCTGTACGGTATCGCGTCTTCCGGCAACGCGGGGATAAAAATAAGCCTTATAAACCCCGCGGGGTTTCAGGACGGCACCGAAAGGTCGTACGCTTCGTCCTATAACCCCTCCGGGACGAGGACGGGTCACAACGGGCTGATACACACCATGGCGACGACCC
>JAFSVO010000052.1 GCA_017444965.1 Clostridia bacterium
TGTACCTCAACACCATCTACCTCGGGCGCGGCGTTTACGGCGTGTCGCAGGCGGCGAAGACCTATTTCGGAAAAGAGCTTTCCGAGCTGACGCTCGGCGAGTGCGCGGCTATCGCCGGCATTACCAAAAACCCTTATAAATACGACCTTATCCGCTTCCCCGAGCAGAACGCCGAAAGGCGCGCCCTCGTTCTTAAAATGATGTACGAGAACGGCAATATCTCGGAATTTGAATACGACCGCGCTCGCGCCGAGGACGTGCGGGCCATACGCTCTTCAAACAAAAGCTCGGATTTCGCTTACAATTCGTACTTTACCGACGCGCTTATAAATCAGCTTATAGACGACCTTATGGACGAAAAGGGCTACAGCCGCGCATTCGCCTCGCGCCTTATCTACGGCGGCGGCCTTAAAATAATGTCGACTCAGGACCCCGCCATACAGGCGAAGATGGACGAGGTGTTCCAGGACGAGGAAAACTTCCCCGGCAAGATGGGCAGCGACGGCACGTACCCGCAGGCGTCGATGGTGCTTATGGACCCGTACACGGGCTACGTCAAGGCGCTTTACGGCGGCAGAGGCAAGAAGCAGGCGTCGCTCGTTTTAAACCGCGCCACGGCTACGACCCGTCAGCCCGGCTCCTGCATTAAGCCGATAACCGTCTACGCCCCCGCGATAGAGGAAAAGATAGTGACGCCCATTTCGGTCGTCGACGACGCGCCCAAGGATTTCAACGTCCGCTCGACCGGCTGGCCGAATAACGAAAACCGCACGTACAGCGGGCTTTGCACGATCTACCGCGGCATCGGCTCGTCCTTAAACACGGTCGCGGTCGACCTTATACAAAAGCTCGGGTATCAGAAGTCCTTTGACTTCGCGACGCAGAAAATGGGTATGTCCACCCTTGTCGACAAGGTCGTAAAAACGGCGTCCGACGGCACGCAGACGGTAAGCTCGGATATAGGCGCGTCGCCGCTCGCGCTCGGCGGCCTTACGAACGGCGTTACCGTTTACGATATGACGGCGGCTTACTGCGCCTTCGTAAACGACGGCAATTACACGACGCCGGTGCTTTACACCGTGGTCTACGACTCCACGGGCAACGTGCTTCTCGATAACACGCCCGAAACGACTGAGGCGATGAGCCAGAAGACCCGCGACTATATGATACAGCTTTTAAGATACGTCGTAACAAACGGCACGGGGCGCAAGGCGGCTTTGGGCAACATCGAGGTCGGCGGCAAGACGGGTACTACCTCCGCCGACAACGACCGCTGGTTTGCGGGTATAACCCCCTACTACGCAGGCGTCGTGTGGTTCGGCTACGACAAGCCGCAGAGCCTTCAGAAATTCTCAACGAACCCGGCGCTTCAGCTATGGCACGACGTTATGAAAAAGGTGCACGAGGACCTGCCGGCAAAGAAATTCGAGCTTAAGACCAAAATGGTGCAGGTGTCCTACTGCCAGGACAGCGGGCTTGTGCCCACCGACCTTTGCAAAGCGGATATACGCGGCTCACGCGTACTTACCGCGATGGTGGCGCCGGAGGACGCGCCGAAAAAGTCGTGTGACGTACACGCGGCCATCCTTTACGACACAAAGACGAAACAGCTGGCGAACGAAAACTGCCCGACGGGCGACGTAAAGACGGCGGCGGCGCTGAATCTGCGCAGGCTTTACCCCTATTACGGCGTCAAAGTCGGCGATCAGCAGTACTGCATACCCTACTACGTTTCAGACGACGAGCTTAAAAAGGGACTTTACAAATCGGCGAGCGCGACTTTACAGTACTGCGCGGCGCACCCCGGCGAAGCGCTGAAAGAAATTAAGAAGCCGGAAGAAAAGCCCAAGCCGGAAGAAACGCCGCCCGCGTCGCCGACAAGTATCACCGATATTCCCGAGGTAAAGCCGCCGACGGCAGAAGCAAATAAACCGGCGAACTGAAATAACAAAAAGCGCTTCCCGAATAGCTCGGGACGCGCATATTTTTGTAATGGATTGAAAACGCTGTGCGTTTTCATGAATTGACTTCGTCGTGAATTGCATACTTCGTATGAA
>JAFSVO010000053.1 GCA_017444965.1 Clostridia bacterium
AACGGCACCGAAAACAAGGCTTCCGTACTCTCTTTTTGCACTTATCTGCGGAAGGTCCGCGGCACCCGACGGGCTGTCGCTTTCGCATAACGCCGTGAGCGCTTTTATATGCTTTTCGGAAAGCATGCTCACCCCGCCCGCTTTTTTATGAAGACGCGTAAAAAGCCGCGCGCGCGCGTCGCCGCGAAGAGATAATACGTCGGACACGGCGATATAAGTTCGCCCGTCCTTTTCAAAGCTTTTTAAAAGCGCCTCTTCGGCCTCCCTTTCGGCTTCCGCCGTAAGGGACCTCGCGATCTCAGACAGGCGGCCGATATTCTTTATCGCCGCGGGCTCTTCGCCCGTTAAAAGAGGAAGCACGTTAAGCCTTATCGCGTTTCTGCGGCAGCAGGGCTCGAAATTAGTAGCGTCGGTCGCAAATTTAAGCCCGTTTTTTTCAATATATTCGTCTATTTCCTCTTTGGGCGTTTCTATAAAGGGCCTTATTATCCCGTCCCTGACGGGAGGGATGCCCGAAAGCCCTTTTAAAGACGTGCCTCTTATAAGGTTCATAAGGACGGTCTCGGCGTTGTCGGTAAGATGATGCGCCGTAGCTATCAGCGCGCCGCCGAGCATTTCCGCCGTGTCGTATAAAAAGGCGTACCGAAGCTCCCTTGCCGCAAGCTCGAGCCCCACGCCTTTTTCTTTCGCGTATCCGGGCGCGTCACCCTCGCCGCAGAAAAGCTCTATGCCGAGGTTTTCGCACAGCTTTTCGCAAATCTCCCTTTCGGGCTTTGCCGCCTCCGGCCTTATCCCGTGCGAAAAATGCGCGGCGTAAACTTTTACGCCGAGCGCAGACGCGTTTTTTGCCATGAAGTGAGTCAGCGCGACGCTGTCCGGACCGCCCGAAAGAGCGCAAAGCACCCGCTTTGCGCCCGAAAGCATACCGTATTTTTCCAGCGTCTTTACTGCGTTCATTGATCTTCTTCCGAATGATAAGTATCGACCGCGACAAAGGAAGAAAACTGACCCATCCACTGCATTTCGACTTTTCCCGTCTCGCCGTGTCTGTTCTTCTCTATCAGTATCTCCGCCATGTTCGTCTTGGGTTTATCTTTATTATAATAGTCCTCGCGGTAAATGAGCATGACTATATCGGCGTCCTGCTCTATAGAGCCCGATTCGCGCAGGTCCGCCATGGTGGGCTTTTTATTAGGTCTGTTCTCGGGCCCGCGCGAAAGCTGAGAGCAGCAAAGCACCGGCACGTTCAGCTCTTTCGCCATTATCTTGAGCGAGCGGGATATTTCGCTGACCTCCTGCACGCGGTTTTCGCCCCCCTTGAAGCCGGGCGAATGCAGAAGCTGTAAATAGTCGACGATGACGAGACCTAAGTCGCTTCCCAGCCTGCGGCACTTGGCCTTCATTTCGGGGACGGTTATATTGGCGTTTTCATCGATGAAAAGCTTCTGCTCGTTAAGCACGTCGGACGCTCCGGCGAGCCTTTCCCAGTCGCCGTCGTTCAGCGTTCCCATCCTCAGTTTCTTGCCCTCGATAAGTCCCTGAATGGAAAGCGTTCTTGCCGCTATCTGCTCCTTTGACATTTCGAGCTGGAAGATAACGATCGCCTTTTTGCTGCTTCTCGCCGCGTTGATGGCAATATCGAGCGCGAGCGCCGTTTTTCCCATACCCGGGCGGGCGGCGAGAAGGATAAGATCGCTCTTATTAAGGCCGCCTATCAGATTATCTATCTGCGCGTAACCGGTCGTTATGCCGGGAAGCTTTCCGTTGTTTTTCGCAAGCTCGTCAAGCTGACTGTAGACCGAGTCGATCGCGTCCTTTATATGAGTAAAGCCCTTTACCTCTTTGCCCTGCCTTACGGCGTAAATGCGCTGCTCGGCAAGGTCGGCTACCGTTTGCGGGTCTTCGGTCTGCGACCTTGTGTACTGCATTATGTCGTCGGCGACGCTCTGCAGCTCGCGCAGCATGCTTTTGCCGCGCACTATATCGGCGTACTGCTTTACGTTTGAAGCCGTGGGCGTCGCTTCTACAAGGCGGACGATGTAATCGCGGTCGACCTTGTCGGCGTGCCCCGCGACCGTGATCTCGTCCGTGATGGTGACGGGGTCGACGATCTTTCCGTTCGTGAACATATCCGTGATCGTCTCGAATATGATCCTGTTCGTCTCTATATAGAAGTCTTTTGACGAGAGCCTTTCGAGCACTTCGCCGACGCAGTTGGGGTCGATAAGCACCGAGCCCAGCACTGCCTGCTCCGCCTCTATGCTGTAGGGAATTTGTCTTGTAAGAATATCGTCCATATTTTATTTTGCCTCAAAGACCTGAACTACGACGACCGCCGAAACCTCGCCCGGAAGCTTTGCCTTTACTTCAAACGTACCGAACGTCTTAATGGGTTCGTCAAGCGCGAGCTTTGCTTTGGGTATATCTATGCCGTACTG
>JAFSVO010000054.1 GCA_017444965.1 Clostridia bacterium
CGCGCAGAACACCACCTATAAATTTATCATATTATTAAAAAAGTGTAAACGGGTCGCAAATAAAAAAAAATATTTTATATAATAGAAACAAAAAACGCGAACGATATTTATGCAATTTAACAAGGGCGCCGGATGCCCGACACAGGGGACGGTTCTCTGTGTCACGCGTTCATTCCGGTATGCGGCGAAGCCGCAAAAATAGTTATATTGCTCATGCGGAGCAGTTATATTCGCGCAAAGCGCGAATATAACTGCGCGCTGCCGCGCCTACGGGCGACGCCGCGCAGCGGCGCGCCTGTACGCTCCGGGCGAGACGCCCGTTATCTTTTTGAAAACGCGGCAGAAGCTTTTAGAGTCGGTAAAGCCGACGTTTTCGGCGATCCTTTCGACGGGAAGGGAGGTATCCTCCAGGTCGGCGCGCGCCGCCTCCACCCGGTAGGCGTTGAGCGCGTTGTGAAACGTGTCTCCCGTGACCGCTTTGAAGACTCTGCAGAAGCTGCTCTTGCTGTAACCGCACTCTTTGCAGACGGCGTCGAGGTCGAGCTTTCCCTTGTAGCCGTCGTATATCATTTCAAAGGATCTTTCTATTTTCGCGGCGTCCCCTACCGATCTTTCCGAAACGCGCGCGTACCCCTTTTCGGTAAGAAACGAAAGGAGCAGCGCGCTTATTTTGTAAAGGGCGCTTTTGATAAAAAGGGGCGAAAACGCCGTGCGGTTTTCGGACATATCGGCCGTCTCGGTCAAAAGGCCCGAAAGCTCGCGCAGGACGGGCTCTTCCGCGCCCGAAAGAGAAAGCACGGGCGGGCATGAGCGCAGGGCTTTGAAGGGGGCGAAATACCCCGAAAGAAAGCCCGCGCCGACCTCTATCGTAAGCCTTTTTCCCGTGTGCTTTCCGCTTTCGGAAAACTCGTGCGCCGTCATGGGCGGGATAAGGGCGAGATCGCCGTACTTCACGCGGTAGGACTTTTTGTCTATAAAAACGTCGTAAAAACCGTCGGTGCAGAAGCTCAGCTCAAGCTCGGGGTGGCGGTGCTCCTGAAACCCCGAGGCGTTCTCTTTGAGTATGTAGTACGGCTCGCGCCCGATAAGCGACTTTTGATAAAGCATTTTTTCGCCCTCCTTTTCGGTTTACGCTTATATGTTATCATCCTTAAAGCGTCAAAGCAAGAAAAATGAGAATTTTTGCGAATAATTAAATAAAAACAGCCCTTTTCAAACGGGGGAAAAGGGTGTATTATATAATGGAAATATAAAAGATAAAGCGCGAAATTAGAAAGGGGAGAAAAAAGCCACGGTGGATAAGCTTTATTTAGGCGTCGGGCGTGAGATAATTACGCCTGAGATAGGCGGTCAGCTATGCGGCTATTCGAGGGACATATATTCCGAAAAGGTCGAAGACGACTTGACGGCGACGGCGTTTTACTTTACGCAGGGCAAAACGCGCGCCCTTATGGTATCGCTCACCATCTGCAATATGAGGATCTCGCTCGCGGAAGAAATGCTCTCGCAGGTCGAAAAAAGGTACTCCATCCCAAAAGAAAACTGCGCTTTCAGCTGCGTTCACACTCATTCGGGGCCCAACCTCAACGGTTCTATCGCCGTAGACGATTCCGACTTCGAGTATCGCGACAAGATATTCAAGCCGCGCGTTTTCAAGGCCATCGAAAAGGCGCTCGCCTCACCTCAGCCGGTAAAGATGGGCGAGGCGTCGGGCGACAGCCTTGTCGGCGTGAACCGCCGCGAGATAACGCGCAGCGGCTTCGTAAAGCTCGGTCAGAACCCGTGGGGGCCCTTTGATCCTCGAATGACTGTAATATCCTTTATAAACGACAAAAACGAATGCGTCGCTAATATGGTGCATTACGGCTGTCACAACACGGCGGCGGGGCAGAATCACGAGATAACCCGCGACTGGTGCGGCGTAATGACCGACGCGCTTGAAAAGATAACCGGCGCCCCGACCGCCTTCTTCAACGGGCCGGAGGGCGACGTCGGACCCCGCCTTTCAAACGGCGAAACGAAGGGCGACCACGCGGGAAAGCTCGGCGACATAAGCTGCGTTTACGAGCTCGGGGGCATAGCCGCGCGCGACGCCGCAGACGTTTACAGAAAGATATACGAATATAAAGACGTGCGCCTTCGCGCCGGCACGCGGGTGATAAAGCTTCCGCTCAAAAAGAAGATAAGCGTAAAAGAGGCGGAAGCGCGGCTTAAACACTTAACCTATTACTACCCGGGCGAAGAGGCGTGGCTCAAAAGGATAATCAAAGCGCACGAAGAGGGCGAGCCGGACGCGCGCTTCCGCGAGGTGCCGCAAAGGGTCTTCGCCTTAGGCGATCTCGTTTTCGCTACTTTCCCTATGGAGGCGTTTTCCGAAATAGGCCTGCGCGTTCAGAAGGAGTTCACGCGTAAAAAGGTGCTGTGCCTCGCCTGCACGAACGGCACGGGCGGGTATTTCGTAACGCAGGACGCCATCCCCCGCGGCGGGTACGAGGTAGAGACCTACTACAAAAAATACGTTCAGGAATATATTGACGGCGCCGATACGGAGCTCGTCTCACAGACGGTAGACAATATTGAAAAAATTGCGAAATAAGGAGGAAGAGACATGTACAGAATAGGCAAAGAAGAACTTCGCGAGCTCGGAAAGGTGATAAAGACAAAATCGCTTTTCAAAATAAACGACGGCATGCAGGAAACGCGCAAGGTCGAAGAGAAGCTTTCAAAGATATTCGGCGTTACCCGCCCGATATTCATGACGAGCGGCCACGCGGCGCTTTTGTCGGCGCTTGTCGGCATGGGCGTCGGCCCGGGCGACCAGGTCATAGTTCCGGCGTATACTTATATCGCGACGGCTATGGCGGTAGTCGGCGCGGGCGCCGTGCCCGTTATAGCCGAGGTCGACGACACGCTGACCCTTTCGCCCGAGGACTTTGAAAGCAAGATAACGCCTCATACAAAGGCCGTCATCCCCGTGCATATCCAGGGCTTCCCCTGCGCTATGGACAAGATATGCGAAATTGCCGAAAAGCACGGTATTGCCGTGCTTGAGGACGCCTGCCAGGC
>JAFSVO010000055.1 GCA_017444965.1 Clostridia bacterium
ACATTGTGCCGCTGCCCGCAAAGCGCCGCAAAAAAAGAAGTCCGGTCGCGGCACGTTAATACTTATCCTCATTATCATCGCGGTTTTTGCGGCGCTTTTCATCTATCACAACTCGCAAAAACCGGACGGCGAAAAAGCCGCGGAAAAAAGCGAGGCGCTTGAAATCGACGGCGCGGAAAACCCGGGGAGGGATCGGAGCGAAGCTTCCGAAAGCCTGAGCGAAGTCCTTGCGCAGGCGGCGGAGATCCGTGAGAATGCGCTTAAAGAGCTTAAGGAGAGCGGCGTTCCTTACGTCGGGATGCCTGAGTCGCTTATGGGCGAGACCGCCCTCGGCAAGCCGTCGTCTTACGTTCATGAAGATACCGAAATGATAAAAGGCGTGGCGCATTACGCTTACGAATATTCTTTTGTGAGGGACGGCAAAGAGATATTCGTCGCCCGCTGCGTTGACGGAAAGGTCATAAAGGTCGAGGATAAGCGCGCCTACGCGGCGCGGCTTCGACCGCGCAAGAGCGACGGGGATGCGTCAAGCGAGCCTACGGTCGAAGGCTTTACAGACCCCGACGACTTTTATTATTGGTACCGCGACGACTTTTTTGATTTTGAGGAAGCGGAAAATTATTACTACAGCCACGGCGGCAAATAACTTTACGGCTGTCATAAATGAAAACTTCGGCAGATTTGTGAGATTTTCGCAAATCTGCCGAAAAGTATTATCGGGCAATTCGGGGGCGCGAAAAGGAGTTTTAAAAATACGCGCGAAAAGTCCGGTTTTCGGGACATACGGGCGGCGTATCATAGAGGCGTAAGAGACCTGAATTGCCAAAGTGAAGTTCGGATTTTTGAATAAAAAAGAGTAATACCCGAAGTTCACGCCGGCAAAAGGGCGAGGTACGGCGCTGTTATAAGGGGATATTTTACGGGAAAGGAGAACGCGCTATGAAGAAGATACTTCCCGGCGATATAGTCGGGCGCAGGGTAAAGGGGGAGCTTTGTTATTATTCGGTCGATAAGGTCGAAAAAGGCAGGCTGATATGTATTCCGTTAGTCGACGATGACGACTGTTGGGACGGTAAAACGGTCGCGCTCGACCCGGCGAAGGTCGCGCACTATCCCGCCGTAAAGGTCTCAAAGGACGACGTTCGCAGGCTTTTGAGGTATGAAGCGCCTTTTTCGGAGATTTTCGGCGAGCTTGAGCCGCGTTGGCGCTTCAAATGCGACAACAAGCCCGAAATGACGGGCGAAGACCTTCTCGCGGCGCTGCGGCGCTGCAAAGAGCGCGGCTTTGAAAGGGCTGAAAAAGAGTGGATCGAGCCGGTCGGCGCGCTTTGCGGAGAACTGTTCGACGGGTTTGAGTGGGGCTTTCGCGTCGACGGCCCCGTCGACGGATACCGTTTTCTTCCGAGCGAAAGTCAGCTCTTTTTCCCGATTTACGCCGCCGTTATGTGGCGGACGTGGCGCGACGCCGACGAGCCGGATCTTGACGGACTTATCGGGGAAACGGCGCGAACGCTCAATATGCTTACGCTTCCCGTGCCCGAAAGGGATTACGCCGACGGGTGGAAAGAGCAATATATCAAAAGGCTCGGCCACGACGACGTGCTGCCCGGGGCGACGGACGAAGAGACGGCGCTTTGGGTCAAGTACGTTGACGAGCTGTGCGAAAAGGACAATGTTGCCGGGCTTCGTGCCAAGGCGTATTCGCTTTACGGCGGGAACAGCGCTTATAAATGCGACTGGCGCGGCTCGCGCGATCTGCTTTTAAAGCTTATGGAGCTTGACGACGACCCCTTCCTTGCCAACACGCTCGGCTACATTTTCTATTACGGCAGATGCACGGGCGGCGAGCCGGAGTACGACAAGGCGTTTTACTATTTCAATATCGGCGCGGCGGGCGGCGTTTACGAATCGCGTTACAAGCTCGCGGATATGTACCTTCACGGCCGCGGCGTCGGTAAAAATTTACGCGTCGCCCGCGATATCATAAACGAGCTTTATTACGAAAACAAAAAGTATATATACCAAGGCGTCCGCGTTTGCAAGTTCGCCGACGTCGCGCTGCGTATGGGAAATCTGTACCGCGACGAGGATCCGGACGAGGCGTACCGATATTACCTTGAAGCCGAATTCGCTATAAAGCGGAGGATGCTGAAGGACGACTGTTACGGCGACAGGACGGTCGCGGAGAATATCAAAAAGGCGATAGAAGATGTCCTTCCGAAGACCGCTTTCGCGAAGGCGAGGCGCACGGTGCGTTACGCGGGTATTCCCTACGAAATATTTTCGACCGCGTTCGAGCTTCACCTCAGGGTAGAGGCGAAGGTGAAAAAGCTGAAAAGCGGGCAGTACGCCCTGCGCTTCCGCGTCCTTCCGAAGAATAAAGAAAACGTTCCGGGATTTTTCATTACCGAGCCGGCGGCGCGTTTCTGCGGGTACGTAAACCGCCTGACGCTCAAAACGAAGAAGATATACAACTTTAAGATAGACGGAAAAGACTTCGACGGCGACTCCGCCACGGTCGTTTTCGACGAGGCGGGCCCGGCAGGCTCCTACCTTTACGGAAGCCGGGTCATGAAGCTTGACGCCGAGTTTGAGGCGACTTTTCCCGATACGGAAAAGTGCCGGCGTTACGCCTTCGCCGCCGTCGCCTTCCGCGACGGGGGAGATACCTACGACTACCTTTGCGGCGGGCTGAACGTCGCGCCGGGCGATAAGGTCGCAGTCCCGACGTCGACGGGCGAGGCGGAGGCGCGCGTTATTAAGACCTTTGAGATCGCGGAGTTTGAGACCGACAAGCCGCTTTCATATTACAAACGCGTCATCGGAAAAGCCTGATTATGCCACTTATCAGCCCCTTATTATACACTCCTTTCTATACTGACGCCGCCGCGCGGGAGCGTCCGCTGCCGCGCGGCGGCGTTTTTAAAACCGCTGTTGACGGTTTGCCGTTTCGGCGGTATAATTATCAAAAATTCGCCGTAAAAAGTTTGACGGTCCGTCGACCGAAGAAAGAGGAAACGCGAATGATAAATATCAAAAAAACGCTTATCGTTCTGGTGGCGTCGCTTATGGCGCTTTCGGCGCTGTGCGCCGCGGCGGGAGGGTTTGCCTATAAGCACGACCCGTCAAAGAACCCTTACGCCATGCAGGATATCGTCGCCGACGAGAGCGCCGTTTACGGCTTCCGTCCGACCGAAGAAGGAAGCCTGAAAATGTACGCCGACGCGGACTGGAGCGACCCCACGGTGGTAGAAAGCGGAAGGCAGGACCGTATCGCCTACCACGAGAGCATTGAGGCGATGTATACGCTGCTTGAAGAAATGACCGCGGACGGAAGATCCGCCGAAGAGATAGCGCGCGCCGTCAGCGCGAAGCGAAACGAGATACGCCTCGCGGCGTATGAAAACGACCCGGAAGGGCTTCTAAAGCTGAAAGCGCGCAATCTTGAAAAATACGGACACGAGGAAGGTCCTCTGCCCGACGAGCTTTACGCGCAGTACGGCTCATGGGAAGCCGTGACGCAAAAAGCCTTCAGCGTAAGTGCCGGGATGGACGCCTGCCTGGGGCTTTACGACGATTATTACGAAGTTTACGTCGCTTTGGGGCAGGCGGAGCCGCCCGAGCCCGAGCCCGCGCCCGAAAGGACCGGAAGCGCGGCCGTGGTGTACGTCGTCGCCGCGCTTGCGGCGGCCGCGATCGTGATCGTCGCGTGCGCGCTGATCTTCCGTCGAAAGAAAAAAGCGTAAAACAAAGCGCCGCCGAACGCCTGAAAGCCATCTTCGCCGGTCTTGAAAACCCTTTAAAATAACGCCTTACCGCGATCCTTC
>JAFSVO010000056.1 GCA_017444965.1 Clostridia bacterium
AGCAGCTCCAAAAATATGCCGTCGTATGAAAACTTTATAAGTCTGTTTCCGTCGGGAAGCACGTCGGTAATCACGCCGGAAAGGTCGTTCCCGCAATATATTTCGGCGCCTTCGCGCAGCTTTTTGCCCGGCTTTACGATGCACTCCCATACGTCGCCGCCCATATCTTTAAGAAGAAGTATCTCAACGGGCGCGGTCCCGCCCTTTCTTTGGGCGTAAAGACGCGCGGGCAAGACTTTAGTGTCGTTTAGGACAAGGCAGTCGCCCGCTTTAAAATAGTCGCAAATATCGTAAAAACGGCGGTGCGTGACGCTTCCGTCTTTAAGCGAAAGTACCATAAGCCGCGAATGGTCGCGTTTTTCTGCGGGAGTCTGCGCGATAAGCTCTTCCGGAAGGTCGTAATAAAAATCGGAAGTCTTCATTTCAGTTTGCAAGGTTCGTTATCTCCACTCCTGTAAAATAGAATTTGACGATATCTTCATAGGTAAAACCGAGGTTGCCCATAGAGTACGCGCCCCACTGGCATAAGCCTATGTTGTGACCCGAGCCCGTGCCCGTAACGTTATATGAAAGCGAAAGGGGCGATATTTTCGACAGCCCGCGCGAGGTAATGCCGTAAAGGTCGCCGTAGCTTCCCGAGACTGCCTCGGGCTCGCCGTTTTTGCCTATGACGTAAAGCTCGGAAACTCTTTTTGTCTGAAGCGTTTTATTGAGATATATGCCTATTACCGCGCTTACGTTATACCTGTGGCTTTGCACGGAAATACCGCGGGCGGAGCTGTTTATAGCCGTCCTCGCGCGGTCGCCCGTAAAGGAAAGCTTTGTGCCGTCCGCCTGGGTAAAGCTTATTTCTATGACGTTGCCGGCGGGGCTTCTGCGCGAAACGTAATAGTCGGTCACGTTCTGATTTGTATAGCCCTTCGCCTGCAATACGGCGCTGATATCGTTTAAAGTGACGTCAAAGCTGTAATTGTTTACGTGATCAAGGTATTTATCCTCTACGGCGCGCAGATAAGGCACGTAATTGCCCCATATGTTTTCAACGTCCTCGGTCCAGCCGCCGCTTGAAGAATGATAAAAAGTATTGCATATCTTTCCGCCGTAGGTTATGTAAAGCCCTTTTACGCTTTCGACAGCCGAGTCGGAAACGTTCGTTGCGGCGCCCGTGCCGTAGTAGACCTGACAGTCGGTCGTATTGCAAAGGTCGAAGCCCTGCGACCTATGCTTATTAATGTTGTTGCAGACGTAGCATTTTGCGCAGAGCGCCTGCGCCTTCTGCGCCTCTACGGGCCAGGAGGGGCTTATCTCGTAAGGTATAACGCCTTTTATGTAATCGTCTATGCTAAGAACGTTTACGACCGTAATATCGTTGCCGTTTATCCTGTTAAGCTCAAAGCCGCCGTAATAAACGAATTTATTAAACCACGTTTCCCTTGAAAGAGGCGATACGCCGGCGGGGTCGCCGCCTAAGTCAAACTGAAAGAGTATAACGTCAGTACCCGTTTTCGTAAAAGTATAGCAGGTGCGGCTGAGGCCCGTGACCGAAAGGCTGAGCCCCGTCGCGGAAGCCGCCTCGGAAAGCTTGTTCGCCGCAAGCTCTTCGGACAAAAACTCACCGACTCTTAAATAGTACCTGCCCGCGATATACGCGGGATAGGCGCGATAGCCCGCCGCGACGGCTGCCGCCGCCGCATCCGAAACCGACGTAAGGTCTTCGTAAGGCGAGCTTGCCTGAAGATGATAACACCCTATCGAAAAGCGGTAGGAAGAGGGCTTTGTGTCGTAATACTCCTCGGACGCGGTCACCCACATCTGTTTATTTTTGAGCACCGCTATATCCGTCTCGTTCGTGGTAAAGAGAGCCTTGAACTCTCTGTCCGAATCAAAATAACCTATTTCGTAGCCTTCGCCCGTACCGGTCTTGTTCTTGAATTTTGCGGCGGGAAGAGCGTCGTTGCCGTATTTAAGGCCTATCTTTACCGTTTGCGCCGGCTCCGATGCATAAAGCGAAAAGGACGGCGCGGCAATAAACAGGACGGCAAGAAGCATTATCGAAAACAGTATCCTTTTCACTGTGATCCCCTCTCTGCATATAATAAAATTATTATAACATATCTGTTATTTATAATCAACTAAAAGAAAAGGGACGGGAACGTATTTTACGCCCCGTCCGTTATTGCCTGTTTTTACTTTTTGAAAAGGTCGTTTATTTCTTTCAGCGTCTCTCTGACAAGAAGCTCGCCGCCGGCGTGACCTACCTGCCCGCTTGAGATAAAGGCGCTGTAATGTCCGCCCTTCTCCGCCTTTTCGGTGGGCAGATAACCCTCGGCGCCGTTTGTAAGCTGCGCTATAAAGGTCTGCTCTGCAAGGCTTCTCGCCTTTATCTGATTTCCGTAATCAAGGAACAGCTCAAAGGGATTGGTCGCGAAAGCAGTATTCCCGAGCCTTATGATATGTGCTTCGGTATCTACTACCTCCATGACCTCCTGTATCTTGGCGCGCCTTAAAATGCCGAGATAGACCTGAAGATTCGCGGCGTCGTTATAATCGACGTCTCCCTCTTTTTCATTCAGGTATTCTTTTATCGCCTTTTCCGCGGCTTTTATCTCGGTTAAGGTAGTTCTTCTGAGCGGGAGCTTAAAATTGCAGACGACGTGCTTAAACTCGGCGTCGGATATCGGCTCGTCAAGCCCTTCTTCATACACTTCTGTTATTTCGTTTGCGACCCTCTTGCCCGCCTTTTTCATACCGGCGATATCGAACATCGAGGGATCCGCCTTACGCTTAGGCGGGTCGGTTCTTTTCATATTCGGGTCGTTTACGTCGCTTTCGGGTTCTACCCACCTTACAAGGTCGACCGGGCACTGATCGCCCGCCGCCGAACAAAGAGGAAGCAGATAAAGCTTTTCGCCGAATCTTTTACGGAGAAGCATTTTCGCCTCACCCCAGAAGTCGGGGGAAATGAACATCCTATGCTGAACGCACTGAGCCGGGCAGGCAAGGTTCGCGATAACGCCGACGAGTTCTTTATTTTCACCGAAGAAATACATAAGTTCTATGCCCGTATCGCTTCCGCCCTCTACCGCCTCAAAGGTCGCGGTATTGGTGTCGCCCCACATCTGCGCGCTCCCGTCGTTATAGGTAACTCTGCGGCACATGCCGACGGCGGCTCTGCCGAACGCGTTTACAAAACTGCCTTCTCTGCGGTTATCCCACGCGTTCAGTATGACTTCGGATATTCTGTCGGCAAGGAAATCAAGCATCTCCTGTCCCGCCATGATATCTTTATTGTCCGAAACGTTGACCTTTTCAACGTATTTTTTGCCCGGCGGAAGCATTTCCGAAAGTATCCCTTTAGGCGACATAGTCTTTCCGGCGTATTTCAACTGCTGACCGCCCCTCGGGTAGTTGGGGCCTGTGTGTGTATGTATCGCCGAGATCGTAACCTTTCCGGGGTCAAGCCCTTTACCGTTTTCCTTAAGTCTTTCACGCACGGCGTCGACAAGAGAATAACCCACGGATACGATGTCGGCGCTGCAGAGGACAGCCTGCTCGTTTCCCGACTGTATGGCAAGCGCCGTCGCGGTAAGAGGCTTTTCGACGTATTCGGAGATACGCTCGGCAAACTGCCCCGCGAGAGATATCTTTTTATCGGGCGTGATACTTATTTCAGCCCATCCGAACAAAAGCTTTCCCATAAAAGCAACACTCCTTTTAATGAACTTCCGCTTTAATTCTATTTGATAGGACGCGATTTTTCAAGATTAATATAAATATTATTAAATAATACGAAAAAACGGCTTCGCCGTATTTTACCGCCTCTTTCGGAAAAAATAAAACGGGAGAATAATTATGCTGATTTCTTTTATACGCACGCTTGTAATATACGTTTTCATCGCGGCGTCGCTCAGGCTTATGGGAAAAAGGCAGGTGGGCGAGCTTCAGCCCACCGAGCTTTGCATTACGATACTTATTTCAGCCGTGGCGTCGGTGCCGATGCAGGATATGGAACTGCCGCTGGCGCAGGGTCTGGCGCCAATACTGACGCTTATCGCCGCGGAGATAGTCGTTTCCGCGCTTTGCCTTAAAAGCCCGACTTTAAGAAAGCTTCTGAGCGGAAACAGCATAACCGTCATACGCCGCGGCAAGGTCGACAGGCGCGCCCTTATAAAGCTGCGGATGAC
>JAFSVO010000057.1 GCA_017444965.1 Clostridia bacterium
AAAAGCGCCGCTTTCGTTTCGTAGCTGTCGCTCATCGTTTCTATATAGATAACGTCCGCGCCGTATTTCGCGCCGAGCGTTACCGTCTGCTTGAATATATCTACCGCGTCCTCAAAATCCAGGTCGCCGAGCGGTTTTAAAAGCTTTCCGAGCGGGCCTACGTCAAGCGCGATAAACTTTTGCTGAGGAGATACGCTCTGTTCCCTCGCGGCTTTGGCGTTTTCGAAAGCGTTTTTTACTATCTCTTCAAGCTCACCTTGCGAAAACTTAAGCGTATTCGCGCCGAAGGTGTTCGCGCAGACGACGTTGCTGCCCGCGTCGTAATAGGCTTTGTGCAGTTCGGTTATAACGTCTTTGTGCGTTATATTCCACCTTTCGGGATATTCGCCCGGGCGCAGTCCGCGCTTCTGCAGAAGCGTGCCCGTGCCGCCGTCGAGAAAAACTATATTGTTTTCCAAAAAGCTTTTAAAACTCATAACGAACCTCTGTAAACACATTCTTTATTATCACATACGGCGCACTTGTCGGCGGTATCGCACGCCTCGTCACGCATGCCGACTATAGCCGTGACCGATTTTGAAGGCGACATCATAAAACTGTCGTTTAAAGTAAGCCCAATGTTTTTACTGCAGTCTAAAACCGAAAATATCTCTTTTTGAAAAGATACGTCAAGGTCGCCGTAGCCCGGGCTGAAGCGCATACCCGCAAACTTGTTCATATCAGAAGATACGTCGCGGCAGAAGCGGTCGCAAAGCGCTTCGACCCGCTCGGTACCTATCGCGTCCATCATAAGCGCTTTTGCGGGAGAAACGGCGCTGTATTTTGCTATAAGGCGGTCTAATCCCACGCCGAGCGTCGCCGCGAACAAGACCGCTTTATCGCACCCCTTAAGATTTTCGGAAAGCCCCTTCGATACCGCGCGAAGCACGCCGAAGTCGCAAACGCCGCCCTTTACGCGCGCGTCAAGCGGCAAATAACAGACTTTATAGGAAAGCGCGCCTTCGCATTCGGCGATACAAGCGTCAAGAAGCGCGAGCACGTCAGGCGTTTCGGCGCCGCACCCGGCGTAACGCAGTATCTCTTTTTTATCGAACGGGATATGCCCGTAGGTTTTTATCAGCGCCATCCGTTTTATTTCCCTAATATATCCGACAGGTTGTTAAGTATCTTTTCGGCGACGTCGGGTTTGTTCATCGAGTAAACGTGAACGTTCTTTATGCCGTTCGCGTAAAGGTCTATTATCTGATCGGTGGCGTAAGCTATTCCCGCCTGCTTCATTGCCGCGGGGTCGTTTCCGAACTTGTCCACAAGGCTTTTGAACCTCTGCGGCATAAAGGAGCCCGAAAGGCTTATCGCGCGCTCTACCTGGTTCGCCTTGGTGATGGGCATGATACCGGGGATCACGGGCACCGTTATGCCCGCTTCGCGTATCTTGTAAAGATAATTATACAGCAGATTATTGTCAAAAAACATCTGCGTTACCAAAAAATCGCACCCGGCGTCGACCTTTTCTTTAATGTGCTGTATATCATCGGTCTGATTAACGCTTTCGGGGTGCACCTCGGTGTA
>JAFSVO010000058.1 GCA_017444965.1 Clostridia bacterium
AAAAATATTCATTTTTTTAAATATTTATTCATTATTATTCATCCGTCCGGAAAAATCAAAACGCCTGCGAAGCAAGGCGGGCGTGAATTAATAAAATAAGCGCGGTCGGCCTGTAAGCCGGGTTCTGTCTTAAGCAGTCATCTATCTGGGACGCGCGTCGCCGCGCGCCTCCTGCCACCCGTCTGAAGATTGGTCGAGCAAACCGTAGCCCTCAAGTCGGTGTTGCTTCGGATAGAGTTTACAGGCCGCGTGCGTTACCGCATACGGCGGTGAGCTCTTACCTCGCCTTTCCACCCTTACCGCGTAAAGCGGCGGTATATCTCTGTTGCACTTGTCCGGAGGTTGCCCTCGGCTGACGTTATCAGCTATCCCGCTCTGTGAAGCCCGGACTTTCCTCCCCGCGTGCGCGGGGCGACTGCCCGGCCGACCGCCGTTATATTATATCTCTTATATTATCCTCTTGTCAATAAAAGGTATTTGATATATAATTATTTATATGTGGAGGTATGCCTATGCTTCAGAAATATATAGAAGGACTAAAAGGAAAAACCGTCGCCGTGATAGGCGCCGGCGTATCAAACGCCCCTCTTATAAAGCTTCTTTGCGAAAACGGCGTCGCGACGAACGTGTACGACAAAAAGGAGCGCGAGTCCTTTGACCCCGCTTTCGCGGAATATCTTTCGTCGCGCGGCGCGTCCCTTTTCTGCGGCGAAAACTATTTAGACGACGTGCGCGGCGACGTCATATTCCGCTCGCCCGGCGTGCGGCCCGACGCGCCCTCGATAATAAAAGCGCAAAAGGGCGGCGCCTGCGTTACGAGCGAAATGGAGCTTTTTTTCGAGCTTTGCCCCTGCCCGATCATCGCCGTCACCGGCTCCGACGGCAAGACGACGACGTCTACTCTTATATCCGAGCTGTTACGCGAGCAGGGCTTTAACGTGCATTTAGGCGGCAATATAGGCGAGCCGCTTTTATGCAGGATACCCGAGATAAGCCCCGCGGACCGCGCGGTAGTCGAGCTTTCGTCTTTTCAGCTTTTCGATATGAAGCGCTCGCCGCACGTCGCGGCAATAACCAACGTCACCCCGAACCACCTCGACTGGCATAAGGATATGGATGAGTACGCCGAGTCTAAATTCAACGTTCTGAGATACCAGAGCGAAGAGGATATCGCCGTGCTTAACGCCGACGACGGAAGGTGCCGCGGCTTTGCCGGAAGGGCTGAGTCAAAGACGCGGTTTTTCTCGCTTAAAGACCCGGGCGCCTTCGCGCATTTCGACGGCGCGGATATTTACCTTGACGGCGAAAAGCTTATGGCGGGGAAAGACCTTAAAATACCCGGCGCGCATAATATCGCGAACTTTATGACGGCGTGCGCCGCCGTTTACGGCGAGGTCAAGCGCGAAAATATGGTAAAGGTCGCGAAAAGCTTCTCGGGGGTAGAGCACAGGATAGAGTTCGTGCGGGAAACAGGCGGCGCGAAATACTATAACGACTCTATAGGCTCGAGCCCCACGCGCACGATCGCGGGCTTAAAATGCTTCGGCGGCAGGATGATCCTTATCGCCGGCGGCTACGATAAGCATATACCCTTCGACGAGCTCGGCGACGAGATATGCAAGCGCGTGTCGACGCTTATTCTTTGCGGCGCGACGGCGGACAAAATAGAAGCCGCGGTCAGAAATTCGGGCGTTTCAAAAAAGCCCGAAATAATTACCTGCGGCACTCTCGAAAAAGCCGTTGAGGCGGCGCGCGGCAAAGCCCTGCCGGGCGACACGGTGCTTTTCTCGCCCGCCTGCGCCTCTTTCGACCGGTTCCCCAACTTTATGGCGCGCGGCCGCGCGTTCAAGGATATCGTAAACAAACTATAATTATATAAGAAGGTGCTTTTCTTTGGAGCTTTTACACAAGCTTAAGCTTCTTACCTCGGAGTACGGCGTCTCGGGCAATGAGGCGCGTGTGTCGGATATCGCGGCTTCCATGCTTTCCGAATACGCCGGGGTGCAGACTGACGAGTTCGGAAACGTTCTCGGCAAAATACCCTGCGGCGACGGTCGCGCCCCGACGCTTCTGCTCGACGCGCATATCGACCAGATAGGCTTTATGGTCACCGAGATCACGCCCGAGGGCTTTTTGAGGTTTATCCCCATTGGCGGCGTAGACGGGCGCATGCTGCCCGGAAGCGAGCTTACCGTGCTGACGCGCAGACACGGCAATATAAGAGGCGTCGTCGGCGCGGTCCCGCCCCATCTTCAGAGCAGGCCTCAGACCGACGCCTTAGATATGTCCGATATGACGGTCGACATAGGCATGACGGGGCCGGAGGCGCGCTCGGTAGTATCCGTCGGCGATTATATGTGCTTTGCGGGCGACGCGCTCCCGCTTTTAAACGGCAGGGTATCGTCAAAGGCGCTCGACGACAGGGCGTGCTTTCTGTGTATTCTATACGCGCTCGAGCTTTTAAAGGGCAAAAAGCTGAAGGTCGATCTGCTTATTTCGGCAAGCACGAAGGAAGAGCTCGGCGGGCACGGCGCGCAGTTCGTTTCAGAGCGTGAAAATATCGACTTCGCTGTTGCCGTCGACGTCTGCCACGCGAAAACGGGCGACGCGCCCGAAATAGAGTGCGAGCTGTCCGGCGGCGCTAAAGTCAGCGTCGGCGCGAACAGCCGCCCCGGGTTTGCCGAAAAGGTCATAGAGGCGGCGAAAAAGCACGGTATACCCTGTCAGGTATCCTCCTGCCCCTCGCGCTCGGGCACGAACGCGTGGAGCATACAGCCCTCAAACGGCGGGATATGCACTTTGGTCGTAAGTCTTCCTCTTAAATACATGCACTCGCCCGTCGAGGTGCTCGACGTTGACGACGTCAAAAACTGCGGCGCGCTGCTCGCGGCGTTTATTTCCGATTTTGACGGGAGGGTAGACGAATGAGAGAACTGATATCAAAGCTTTGCTCTTTAGACGGCGTCGCGGGCTATGAAAAGCCGGTGCGCGACTTTATAAAGTCGATCGCCGAAAAATACGCGAGCGAAATTACAGTCGACCCCGTGGGGAACCTTTTCTGCTTTAAAAAAGGGTCAGAGGCGCCCAAAGCGCCTGTCATGCTCGGCGCGCATACCGACGAGGTCGGCTTCCTTATTAAATCGGTGACTGCCGACGGCATGATAAAGCTCGACCCCGTCGGCTCCATAGACCCGAGGGTGCTTATAGGCCGCCGCATGAAGGTCGGAAAAGCGGGCCTGCCGGGCGTTATCTCAATTAAAGCGATACACCTTACCACCGCTGACGAGCGCAAAAAAGCGCCCGAGCTTAAAACGCTTTACGTCGATATCGGCGCGAAGAGCCGCGAAGAGGCGCTTTCACACGTATCAATAGGCGAGCCGGTCGTATTCGACAGCCCCTTTACGATGATAGGCGTAAACTGCGTAAAGGGAAAGGCGCTCGACGACAGGATAGGCTGCGCCGTGCTTTTAAAGCTTATGGAAGAGGATCTGCCCTTCGACACGTGGTTTTTGTTCTCGGCGTCCGAAGAAATAGGCGCGCGCGGGGCGATAAACGCCTTTCACCGCGTTGACCCCGCCTTCTTCGCCATAGTCGAATGCACCGCCGCGGGCGACGTGCCCGACGTTCCCGAACATCTTTGGTCGACGCGCCTTCGGGGCGGCGCCGCGGTATCCCTCATAGACGACGGCGCGGTATACTGCCGCGGCCTGCGCGAAAGGATAACGGCGAAGGCGACGGAGCAGGGCGTTTTGTGGCAGTACCGTTTGCGTAAGGCCGGCTCGAACGACGCGAGCGCTTATATACACGGCACGGGCGCGCACGTTTTCGGCATCTCCGTCCCCGCCCGCTATATCCACTGCGCAAATTCGGTCGCTTACATGCCCGACGCGGAAAGCGCCCTGTCGCATGCCCGCATATTTATAGAAGAGGCAGGTGCTTACGATGACTGATATTTTAACTCTCCATAAAAAACTGCTTTCCTCCGCGTCGCCCTCCGGCTTCGAGGGGAATATCGCGAAAACGGTAACAGATCTGGCGCGCCCCCTTTGCGACGAGGTATACGCCGACGTTTTGGGCAACGTTATCTGCCATATTAAAGGCAAAGGCAGAAAAATACTCTTTACGGCGCATATGGACGTCGTCGGCTTTATGGTAAAAAGCGTCGACGAAAAGGGCTTTTTACGCGTAATAAGACTCGGCTCGCCGCGCCCCTTCGCGGTGATAAACGCGAGAGTGCGTTTTAATAACGGGACGACCGGCATGATCCGCCCCGTTGATGCGGAAAAGACGCTGAAAAAAGCGCCGTCGGCTCTTACCTTCGGCGACCTTTATATCGATATCGGCGCGGCGTCAAAAGAGAGCGCCGAAAAGCTCGCGCCCGCGGGCTCGGTATGCGTTTACGAGGGCGTTCAGACCGGGCTTTTGTGCGGGAACGTCTTAACGCCTTACGCCGACGACCTTATCGGCTGCGCCGCGCTTTTGTGCGCTATGGAAAGCTGCCGCAAGGCGCAGAACGACCTTTATTTCGTCTTCACCGCGCAGGAAGAGGTCGGCTGCCGCGGCGCGGGGCCCGCAGCCGCAGCTATTGACCCCGATATCGCCGTCAATTGCGACGTCGCGGAAGCCTGCGACGACCCGCAAAGCAAAAAGCAGAACGACCCGCTGATCCTCGGGAAGGGCCCCGCCGTAAAGCTTTTCGACGCGAGCGTTATCCCGCAGACGGGGCTTTCGCGCCTGCTTTTGAAAATAGCCGAAATAGAAAAGATACCCTGCCGGAAGGAGATATCCGAGCGCATAGGAACGGACGCGTCGGAAATACAGCGCGCGTCGGGCGGCGTATGCACGGCGGGCGTTTCGATACCCTTAAGAAACCTTCACACCCCGACAGAGGTCTTCAATAAAAAGGACGCTGAGGGCGCGGCGCGCCTTATTTCCGCGTTCGCCCGCGCAAAGCTTTAAGGAGGGATACGCATGCTTGATTTTTTTGAAACGTTCAAGGCGCTTAAAGAGGCCGCTCTGCCCTCCGGTATCGAAGGCGCGCAGGCGGAAGTTATCAAAAAATACGCCAAAGACTTTTGCGACGAAATATATACAGACCGCATAGGCAACCTTATCTGCCGCAAGCGCGGCGAGGGCAAAAAGCTTATGATGCCGGCGCATATGGACGTGATAGGCTTTATGGCGACCTGTATCGACGAGCGCGGCTTTATACGCTTCGCGGCCGTCGGCGGACACAGAGCCTACGCCCTTCCGGGCACGCCCGTAAGATTTGAAAACGGCGTTTGCGGCTGTATCGGGTGCGATAACGAAACTGACGTTTCCTCACTTTCCGACGTGCCCGCAACGGACCTTTATATTGATATAGGCGCCGCCTCTAAAAGCGACGCGGAAGAGCATATTACGCCGGGTACGTGCGCCGTCTTCGCGGCGGCGCCCGAAAAGACCGCCGACGGCTCTATTATCACGCCTTACGCCGACAACCTCGCGGGGTGCGCCGCGCTTTTATGCGCTATGAGCGAAATTAAATTTTCGCAGAACGACCTTTATTTCGTTTTCTCCGCGCAGGAGGAGGTCGGCTGCCGCGGCGCCAAAGTCGCCGCCAACGCCATACGCCCCGATATGGGCATAGCCGTCGACCTGACTCTCACTGGCGACTCCCCCGCCGAGCGTGACAACAAGAGAATGGCGGTTTCCTTAGGGCTCGGCCCCGCGATAAAAATACGCGACAGCTCGCTTATCTGCGACCGCCCGGTCGTCGACTTCCTCAGAAAATGCGCCGAGGAGTCGGGAATAAAATACCAGAATGAAGTGCTTCCCGCGGGCGGCACAGACGGCTCTGCCATGCAGAGGTCGCAAGGCGGCGTTCTTTCGGGCGTCGTGTCGATACCGGGGCGCAATATCCACACCCCGGGCGAGATAATACGGGAAAGCGACGCTCTGGGCGCGGCGCGGCTTTTGGCTGCTGCGGCGCAGACGGAGATATAAGATGGATATAAAAGCACTCGCGGCGAAAGCCGAAAAGAAATGCGCGGATCCGTTTAGAAGAATAGACGAGACAGCCGAAATAAACACCGAAAAGGTGCTTTCCGCCTTTGCCGCCGAAAAGGTGTCCGACTCCTTCTTTTCGGGCACGACGGGCTACGGCTACGACGACCGCGGGCGCGAGGCGTTAGAGCGGGTCTACGCCCGCGTTTTCGACGGCGAAAAGGCGCTTGTGCGGATAAGCTTCGTGAACGGCTCGCACGCCATCGCGTGCGGTATTATGTCCTGCCTTAAATGCGGCGACACGCTTTTGTCCGTCACGGGCGACCCCTACGACACCCTTCAGACCCTTATCGGTCTGCGCGGGCCTGTCGGCGGCACCCTGCCCGAATACGGCGTAAAATACGCCTCCGTCCCGTTAAAGGACGGCGCGCCCGACCTGCCCGCGATAACCGCCGCGGCGTCGCGGGCTTCCGCGATTTTTATCCAGCGCTCACGCGGGTACGCCGTGAGAAAATCTCTTTCTTATACCGATATAAAAGAGATATGCGAAGCCGTGCGGTCGGTCAACAAACGCGCGCCCATAATTCTCGACAACTGTTACGGCGAGTTTTGCGAGACGCGCTCTCCCCTTTCGGCGGGGGTCGACCTTATATGCGGCTCGCTTATCAAAAACCCGGGCGGCGGGATAGCGCCCGGCGGCGGATATATAGTCGGGAAAGCTGACCTTGTCGACCGCGCGGCAAACAGGCTCACCCTGCCCGGCATAGGGGGCGAATGCGGCGCGACCTACGGGCAGAACCGCCTTTTGTTCCAGGGGCTTTTTATGGCGCCGCACACGGTGGCGCAGGCGTTAAAGACCGCCGTTTTCGCCGCGGCTGTACTCGAAGACCTCGGCTATGAGGTATCTCCCGCCTCAAGTGAAGAAAGATATGATATAATACAGACGGTTAGTTTTAAAAAGCCCGAGCCGCTGCTTGCGTTTTGCCGCGGCATACAGGAGGGCGCGCCGGTAGATTCCTTCGCGACCCCCGAGCCGTGGGATATGCCGGGCTACGACTGCCCCGTCGTTATGGCGGCGGGCGCCTTCGTGCAGGGCTCTTCCATAGAGCTTTCGTGCGACGCGCCCATGCGCGAGCCCTTTACCGCCTACCTTCAGGGCGGGCTTACTTTTGAATCGGGAAAATACGGTATATTAAAGGCGATAGAACGCCTTGGAGAGCGGATATGAAAATACTCGGCATAGACCCCGGCTACGCGATAGTCGGCTTCGGCGCTGTTGAGACGTCACGCGGCGTCACGCGCATGCTGACCCACGGCGCCATAACGACGAAAGCGCATACGCCGATGCCCGAGCGGCTTTCGGTGATATTTCACGAAACGGGACAGCTTTTAGATATGCTGCGCCCCGACGCCGTGGCGATAGAGCAGCTTTTCTTCAACACGAACACGACGACGGCTATCGAGGTCGCCCAGGCGCGCGGCGTTATCCTTCTCGCCTGCGCCGAGCGCGGAATATCGATTTACGAATACACGCCGCTTCAGGTAAAGCAGGCGGTCGTGGGCTACGGCAGAGCCGAAAAGCAGCAGGTGATGGAAATGACCCGCGTTATGCTCAAGCTCGACAAGATACCCAAGCCCGACGACGCCGCCGACGCGCTGGCTTTGGCGCTTTGCCACGCGTCTGTCGCCGGCTCGCTTCTGTCACGCATAAAGGGGTGACTTTATGAAAAAAAGATATTTATGCTTCCTTCTGATCCTTCTGTGTCTCGCGTCGTGCGGCAAAAAAACGCCGCCCGCAGACCCGTTCGTTCCGGTGTCATACGAGACCGAGGATATAATAGAGCGCAACGAAACGCTCGTCGGCACCTTCACCGACACGTCCAGGTGGGCGGTCGACTACTGCCTTAACGCGCACGCCGAGTACGACGTCGTCACGTGCGAGTATTTAAGCGGCTTCGTTTCGCCCGACACCTTTATGGCGCAGGGCTATTCCTGCGGCGCCGCGACGTGGTCGCTTGCCCTTTCCTCGGGCGAAAGCGTGTCCGTTCAGGTGATCTACGCCGAGCATGAGGGTACGCTTACCCTCTGCGGCGTTTTTGAAAACGGGAAAATAATGACGTCACGCCCCGCCGTTTACACCTTCGTCGCGTCCGACCCGCGGTTCGCCTCGCTCTGCACCGATTTCCCCGATATAACCGAGGGGCTTTTCGACAACGTGCTGCGGCTTAACGTCACGAACGTCGAGGCGGCGGGCATGCTCGACGAAAACACCGTCCTCGCCGTAGAGGTGGTGTCTTACGGCTACGAGCAAAAGCCCCTTACGCGGCTTCACTTTTTCTCGGTCTCCTCCAAAAAGGAGCTGCGGCGCGAGGATATAAGCGACCTTTACTATCACGACACCGTCTTTTCGGACGGGTACGCCTCCGTTTTGCTTCGCGATAAGCTTGATTCCCCGAACGCGTCGCACGAATACCGCTACGGCGCCACCGGCAAGGGCGAGCTTGCCCCCCTCCCCGACCCCACGCTTTACAAGCTGTCCGACTCCGTGACGGTCGTATCGGACGATAAGGGCATAAGCGTAAACGGCGAACTTAAGCTTCCGACCCGCGGCAAGGACGCGGATATAGACAAGCCCTACTTCGTCTGCGCTTTGGACGACCACCGTTTCATTTACTGCAACGGCGCGTGGGAGTGGACCTGGGGCGTTTCGCTTTACGATACCGATACTAAAGAAAGCGTCGAGCTTTTCGGCGAAAACTATCTGCCCTTAGGCGTTTACGGGGAAAAGCTCTACCTTCTGTCCGACGAGCGCGAGCCGTGCGGGAACCTGTGGTCTTTAGACCTTGCGACGCTTGAAAAGAAGCAGGCGCTGCAGGAGCGGTCCGACACCGAGGGCACCGACGTAGGGCTTTTCGATATCTCGCGCGACGGAAAGCTGCTTTCCGCCATACGCTCGAGCGAGGGCGGGACGCGGCGCGAAACGCTTGAGACCTATTCCCTTTCAAGCGGCGCGCTTCTGTCGCAAAAGCCGCTCGACCTGCGCGCGGGGTACAGCAAAAAGGTAACGTTTTTGGGCGGAAACCCCGCCCTGCTCTTCCACCTCTTTGAAA
>JAFSVO010000059.1 GCA_017444965.1 Clostridia bacterium
GCACTCATGACGCGCAAAAGAAGAAAGAAAATAATCAAGCTGGCTTCCGGTTACTGGGGCAACAAAAAGAACCACTTTAAGATGGCGAACCAGCAGGTAATGAAGTCCCTCTCCTACGCTTACGTAGGCAGAAAGCTCAAAAAGCGCGACTTCCGCCGCCTGTGGATAACCAGGATCACGGCCGCCTGCAAGCAGAACGATATCAATTATTCGAGATTTATGTACGGCCTTAAGAAGGCGGGCGTCGAGCTTAATCGCAAGATGCTCTCCGAGATAGCCGTCTCCGACGCCAAAGCGTTCACCGCGCTCGTCGAAAAAGCGAAAGCTTCTCTTTAATAGTTAAAAACAAAACCGTCCCGAGGGACGGTTTTTGTTTTTAATGAATTGACTTCGTCATTAATTGCGGACGGCCGTCCGCATAAATTGCAAGGCGACGCCTTGCATGAATTGAACGGCTGCGCCGTTCATTAAGGTACGCGGCGAAGCCGCGTCTATTGATAAGCGCGCTTCGCGCGCACCTTAACGCAAATCAAAGATTTGCAATTCATGGAAACCGCAGGTTTTCAATTCACGCGCGCAAAGCGCAATTCATGAAAAATCAACGATTTTTCAATTCATGCAGTCGTAAGACTGCTTTTTTATATCTTTTCGCAATTGACTAAGAAGTCAAACACCGTCGCGGCGTTGTCGTTCATGGCTTTCGCGATAAGCTCGGCGTCGCCGCGCACGGTCGCGGTCGTTTCGTCCTCGCCTATCTCGATATCGCCTATGTCGCCGCGGCTGACTTTTCCGAACCTTATAAGCGCGTCTATAACGTGCACGGCGCGCACGTCGCACTTTGACCCGACGTCTATCTTAACTCGCCCCGTCTTGCCGGAGCCCGACGTCCTGCGCTTTTCGCGGCGCGGCCTGTCCTCTTTCTTCCTTTCGGGCGCCACGCGCTTTTTATCCTCGGGCAGGGCGTCTACGCCTTCTATTTCGTACTCCTTCATCTG
Organism: Clostridia bacterium; assembly: GCA_017444965.1. GTDB lineage: Bacteria > Bacillota > Clostridia > Oscillospirales > Butyricicoccaceae > RGIG3513. The sequence goes on from JAFSVO010000059.1 coordinate 996, forward strand.
TATCCCCGTGCGCTCCTGCACGGTAGCCATATCGAAGAACTCGCCCGAGCCGGCGACAAGCGTAAAGGACGCGCCGTTCTTGCCCGCTCTGCCCGTTCTGCCTATGCGGTGGACGTAAAAATCGGGATCCTCGGGGATATCGTAATTGATTATGATATCTATGTCGGACGCGTCTATGCCGCGCGCCGCGACGTCGGTCGCGACGAGAAGGTTTATAGAGCCGTCCTTAAAGCCGCTCATAACGCGGGTGCGCGCGCCCTGCGCCATATCGCCGTGAATTGAGCGCGCCGAAAGCCCCGCCTCGCAAAGCCGTTTCGTAAGTATATCGACCATTATCTTGGTGTTGCAGAAGATAAGGGCGCGTTTTGCACCCGTCTGCTTGAACAGTTGCGCCGCGCAGGCGGTCTTTTTGTTCCTCGGCACCTCGCAGTAATACTGCTCGATAAGGTCGAACGCCGTCTGCCCGTCGTCGCCTTTTATAAGGTGGGGCGACTTCTGGAAGCGCTGGGATATGCGGAGTATCGGTGTCGGCATGGTAGCAGAGAAAAGAAGGGTCTGCCGCTCGTCGGGCGCGTTGCCGAGGATCATCCTTATATCGTCTAAGAATCCCATGTTGAGCATTTCGTCCGCTTCGTCAAGCACGACCGTTTTGACCTCGTTTAAAGAAAGCGTATGCCTTTTTAAGTGGTCGATTATCCTGCCCGGCGTGCCGACTATCACGTCGGCGCCCTCCATACCCTTTAACTGCGTGTCCATATTCTGACCGCCGTAAACGGCGACCGTCTTTACGTCTTTATACTTCGCGATCTTGCAAAGTTCGCCGCAAACCTGCATCGCAAGCTCCCTCGTCGGGCAAAGCACCAGCGCCTGCGGGTCCTTTTTCTTTTCGTTTATACGCTCTATCATCGGTATGCCGAAAGCGCCCGTCTTGCCCGTGCCGGTGCTCGACTGGCCTATAACGTCCTCTCCCGCCAAAACGTGCGGTATGGCGCTTTCCTGTATATCGGTCATCTCCGTCCAGCCCTCGTCCTTTACGGCGCGAAGGACTTCTTCGGAAAGGTTTAAAGATTCAAACGCTTTTTCGCTCATTGTTTTTCTCCCACTTGCTTTTTCTTTGTATCTATAATATTATAGCATAAAGAGTCAAGTTTTCAATAAGGAGAATAAAAAAATGGAAAGACGCGAGTTTTTGGACCGCTGCGGCAGACCCTCCTTCATACAGGGCGTTATCCCCTTTATTTACGACGACGGGCGTGGCAAGGGCGTTTCCGCCTACAGAGTCAGGACGGGCACGGGGCTTGATTTTACCGTGCTGCGTGACCGCGGCCTCGATCTTTTCGAGTGCGCTTACAAGGGCGTGAACCTCTGCTTTATAAGCCGAAACGGGCTCGTTTCACCCGAGAACGCAAGCGACGACTTAAACCGCTCGCTTTCGGGCGGGCTTCTCTTCACAGCGGGACTTACCAACACGGGTCGCCCCGCGCCGGGCTACCCCGCTCACGGGCGGCTTCACAGATACCCCGCGAATCTTCCCTACGCCAAAGAGGGCGACGTTATTGAAATAGGCGGCGACGTTTACGACAGCACCCTTGACGACACCCTCTGCCTTCACAGAAAAATAGAGGCGAAGGATAATGAAATCGCGATAACCGACGTCGTGGAAAATCAAAACCCGCGCGACACGCAGTTCGCGATACTCTATCACATGAATCTGGGCTTCCCCTTCGCAGACGAGCACGCCGAGATAAAGTTCGACGCGCCTTACAAGGTATTCCCCTTCTTTGACGTAGATAAAGAAACCGTCGGCACGCATAAAATATTCGAGGCGCCCGCCGACGTGCCCGAGCGCAATTATCTGTTGGACGTTGAAGCGGAAAGCGACGGCTTTTCGACCGTGCGCGTCGAAAACAAAAAGCTCGGCTTGGGCGTTTATTTCCGCGCGAAAAAAGACACGCTGCCCTACTTTAACGAGTGGAAATCGCTTACCCCCGGGCTTTACACGCTGGCTATAGAGCCGTCTAATACGCGCCTTCGCGGCATCGCCGAGGAAAAGGAAATGAAGACTCTGAAAGCCTACGGCAAGGCCGAACATAAAGTTATTTTCGGGGTGTACGAGCTTTGAAAAAGATAGTCGTCGGCATGTTCAAGCACGAGACGAACTCTTTCGTCCCCGGGCTTACCGACAGAAACGCCTATAAAAAGCGCAATTACTTTAAAGGAGAGAGCGCGCTTTCATTTTACCGCGGCACGAACAGCGAGCCGGGCGGAGTTTTACGCGCGCTTGAGGGCGAAAAGGATATCGAAATAGTCCCCTCCGTCTTTTTCGACGCGACCCCCGGCGCTAAAGTATCTGCGGATATGTGGGAGGAAGCGAAAGACGGGATAATCGCCGCGGCGAAGGGCGCGGGGGACGTAGACGGCATGCTTTTATGCCTTCACGGCGCCATGATGACCGAGACGACCGACGACGGCGAGGGGGACCTTCTGCGCGCCGTTCGTGAAGCTCTCGGCGACGGCTTTCCCATAGTCTGCACCCTCGACCTTCACGCGAACGTAAGCTCTGACATGGTAAAATACTCGACGGCTCTTTTCCCCTATCACCACAACCCGCACGTCGATTACGCCGAGCGCGGAGCCGAGGCGGCGCGGTGCCTTACTTCTATAATGCGCGGCGAAAAGGTGTATACCGCCTTTTGCAAGCTGCCCCTTTTACTTGAAAATCTATCGACCTTTTCGGGGCTTATGGCGGAGGCAGAAAAAGAATGCCGCGCGCAAGAGCGCGCGGGCAAGGTTATCTCAATTTCCGTCTGCCACGGTTTCGTCCCGACCGACAGCAGCGTCTCGGGCGCCGCAGTAATCGCCGTCGCAAAGGATATGACGGCCGCGCAAAGTTGCGCGGACAATATGGGCAAAAAGATTTGGGATATGCGGCATAAGCTTGCAAGAAAGTTTTATTCCCTTCCCGAAGCGCTTTGTGAGATACGCGGCAAGAAAGGTCCCTTCTGCTTTGCCGACACGTCCGACAACCCGGGCGGCGGAGGAAGCGGCGACAGCACCCATCTGCTCCGCGCCATGCTTGACGCGAAGGTCGAAAACGCGGCGTTCGCCGTAATAGTCGACCCCGAAACGGTTGAAAAAGCGTACGCGGTCGGCGCAGGCAATACCGCGGAATTCAAAATAGGCGGCAAGACCCTTCCCGAAATAAACGGAAAGCCCGTAGAGTGCCGCGCCCGCGTCCTTTTCACGATAAATATCTCTTTCAAAAACACTGGCGTTATGCAGACGGGGCTTAAATACGATTTAGGCAGAACGGCGCTTTTAAAAGTCGGCGGGATAGATATAATAGTCTGCGAAAACCGCTTTCAGCCGCTCGATCCCGAGGTCTTCCGCGCCTGCGGCATAGATCCGCTTTCAAAGGATATTCTGGCGGTAAAATCCTCTATCCATTTCAGGTGCAATTACGAAAACTTCGCGAAAAGGATATTTGAATTCGATCTTCCGGGGCTGACGCATTTTTCGCGCGACCCGTCAAAATATAAGCGCTGCCCGCGCCCCGTCTTTCCGCTCGACGATATATAAACCGAAAATATCAAAACCGACACGTTTGCGCGTGTCGGTTTTGATTAAGCATATTGCGCCCCTGTGTTGCGGCGAAACTGTGCCGCGGTCTTTCTAATTTTACGCAGGCATAAGACGAGCGCGTTTTTTATTTTGAGTACTTTCCGTTTATAAAGGTTATTTCGCTGTCGTTCTTGTACGCCGAGCCGTACACCTTTTTTATGGCTATTATCCAGTCGATAAGCGCCCACAGCCCGCAGCCGCCTATGGTTATGAGTTTTAAGATGCCGAGCCCTATCTGACCTCTCTCAAATCTGTCAAGACCTATCGCTCCGAAAAAAGTGGCTGACCAGAAAAAAGTATATTTATTTATCGTTTTTACTTTATCCATTTCGTATCTCCTTCTCCGTTTAAACGTTTTTATCTTCTCACGTTTATGCCTGCAGTCTGCTCTCGGTTTTTGAATCTTTTTGTCAAAGCGCAAAGATTATCGTAATACCCATCACGATACACCATATTATCGCCGGGGCGTAGTTTTTGTCAGTGCATTTGGCTCTGCCGAACAAATAAAAAGCGGGAGATACTGCCAAAATAAGCCATGTATTAGCCCACCAACGGTCGTATACATCCGTACCGCCGTTATACAGCGTCACCTTGTCTCTCGCGATAAATATCAAATAGCAAATGGCGGCGGCTACGGCAGACACGCCCGTTATTACGGGAAACGCCTCCTCCGTATCAAGCCACGCTTCGGAAGCGAATATCCCGAACAGCAGCCAGACGACTGCGCTTGCCATCGGATAAGAAAGTGCGGTAAGCCACAAAAACTTATTGCCGGCTTTTTTCTTTTCGTAAGTCGGCGGCAAGGCGGGCAAAAAGACGTTAAGCTCCGTCTTGCCGACGGGGAGCCATTCGCTCATCCCGCTGTTCCAGACAAAGGCGTCGGCTGTAACGTCGCCCCTTTTAATCTTGTCTGATATCTCCGTCTTCGTCAGCGGTCCGCATTTATCAAAGCCGGAGAGGTAAAACCACTCGGCGGCGAGCGGTTCTTTTTTCAGTTCCGCGCCGCACGACGTACAAAACTTACTGCCGTCGTTTATTTTTGCGCCGCATTTTTCACAAAATCCTTCCATATTATCACCCGAATATCAGATCGCCCAAAATAGACAGCCCGAGGTATCCCGCCGCGACGTCGGTGTTGTTGCAGACAAGCGCGGCGACGGCGTTCAGCGAGATAGCGTCGCTTAAGTACTGACCGTTTACGTAAGCGTGATTTATGTTGGCTGAAACGTAATTTTCGTAATAGTAAAGATCGTATACCGCCTCAACGTTCATGCTCAATTCGTCGTAATACCCCGAGACGGATATCAGATAATGATCGTCGCCCGCTTTTTCGTATTTCCATGACGGGCTGTACTTAAAGACCTTTTGGGCGGTATTGCCTATCTTTTCCTGAGTGTAATCCTCAAAAACAAGTTCTTTGAAATCGGCGACGGGATCCCTTCCGTCCCCGCCGGATATGAGCGCCGCGATGATAAAAACCGCCGCGATAACGCCGACTATGATAAGTATTACCGCCGGCGCCTTTGACTTTTTCTTCACAGGCGGCTCGCCGCTCAAAGCCTCGGGCGGAAGGATCGGCATATTGAAAACTTTTTCCTTTTCCTCGCTTAAAGCCGCGCCGCACTCCTTGCAGAAGGAGGCGCCGTCCGCGTTATCCGCGCCGCATTTTGAACAAAACATTTTTTCCTCTCTTTCCGGGCTGTCTGAGGCCCGTTCCCGTTTTTATCCCCCGCGCTTTCAGGGCAGGCGTCACGGTCCCCCGCTCCCGAAGGGCGCCTCAAACCATTGAGCCGTCAGTTCATACACTTTGTCGATCACCTTTTCGCCCTTGTCATAAAGGACCATTTGGTCGTCTTCCGACAGTATCTGAGTCGTTACGTAAGTGAAGTTTTCTTCAAAATCGGGATCTATGCGGGAATAATTATCGAGGCCGTCATAAACCATCACTTCCCAAAAAGCAGAGCAGTAATTTGATACGGCGAGAGCGACCTTAGTATCCGTTTCCGTCGCTTTTTTATCTTGCGCGAGCGTATGCAGTGCATCGACGTCTTTGTGAAAATCCGAGCTTAAGGCGTTTAAGTCGGCAAACGTTTTGTTCGC
>JAFSVO010000060.1 GCA_017444965.1 Clostridia bacterium
GCGCGACGACGAATATATAAAAGCGCGCATGGAAAAGGACGCGCAGAAAAGCGCCGTGTCTATATATGAGCTTCATCTCGGCTCCTGGCGGAAAAATGAGGGCGAGTGCGTTTCGTACAGAAATATCGCGCCCGCTCTCGCCGCGTACTGTAAAGAGATGGGATATACCCACGTCGAGCTTCTGCCTATATGCGAGTATCCCTTCGAGGGCTCGTGGGGGTATCAGGTGACGGGCTACTTCGCGCCGACCTCGCGCTACGGCACGCCGCAGGATTTTATGTACTTCGTCGATATGATGCACGAAAACGGCATAGGCGTTATAATGGATTTCGTGCCCGCGCATTTCCCTAAGGACGCGCACGGGCTCGCGCGGTTTGACGGCACGCCCCTTTTCGAAAGCGCCGACAGGCGCATGGCTGAGCATCCCGAATGGGGCACGCTCATTTTCGATTTCGACAAGCCGCAGGTGCAGAGCTTTCTCGTCTCTTCTGCGATGCTCTTTTTCGACAAATATCATATAGACGGCATAAGGACCGACGCCGTAAGCTCTATGCTTTATCTCGACTACGGCAGAAAAAACGGCGATTTTGTGAGAAACAAGTACGGTGAAAATATAAATCTCGCCGCCGTCGAGTTTTTAAGAAAACTCAATTCGGTCATCCTAACGAATTTCAAGGGCTGTATGACGGTAGCCGAGGAATCGACGGCGTATCCTCTCGTCACCTACCCGCCCTCGGTCGGGGGGCTCGGCTTTACCTTCAAATGGGATATGGGCTATATGCACGACACGCTCGAATATATGTCCATGGACCATTTATTCCGCAGAAACAGCCACGACAAAATGACCTTTTCGATGATGTACGCCTTTTCGGAACGGTTTATCCTCGCCTATTCGCACGACGAGACGGTGCACGGCAAAAAGTCGATGATAGACAAGATGTTCGGCACTTACGAAGAAAAGTTCGCGTCTTTAAAGGCGCTTTACGGCTTCACCTTCGCCCACCCGGGCAAAAAGCTGACCTTTATGGGCTCGGAGTTCGGGCAGTTCATCGAATGGGACTACAAAAAAGAGCTCGACTGGTTCCTTCTTAAATATCCGGCGCACGACTCGCTCCGCGAATACTGCCGCGCTTTGAATTTCGCCTACAGAAAGCACCCGGCGGCGTATCTTATAGACGATTCTTGGGACGGGTTTATCTGGCTTTCGGTAAACAACCGCGACCAGAGCGTGCTCGCGTTTCTGCGGCGCGCGCCGGGTGAAAAGGGCTTGGCGTGCGTATGCAATTTTACCCCCTGCGCGGCGGAGGGCGTTATAATAGGGCTTCCGCAGAAGGGGAAACTAAAACTTATTCTTAACAGCGACGACCCGCGGTACGGCGGCGCGGGCGCGCGCGTCAAAAAAACGGCGAAGGCGAGGAAAACGCCTTTTGAGGGGCATCCTTACAGCGCGAAGCTTGATATACCGCCCCTTTCCGCGCTTTATTACGAGTATTACGCAGAGGAGGATACAAACGAATGATCAGGAACAAAAAAAGATGCGTCGCGATGATCCTCGCGGGCGGACAGGGCAGCAGGCTCGGCGTGCTTACGAAGTACAGAGCGAAGCCCGCGGTCCCCTTCGGAGGAAAGTACAGGATCATAGATTTCACCCTCTCAAATTGCACAAACTCGGGCATAGACACCGTGGGCGTGCTTACTCAGTACGAGCCGCTCGAGCTTAATTCATATATCGGCTCCGGCGCGGCGTGGGACCTTGACAGCGTGACCGGCGGCACCTTCGTGCTTCCGCCCTATATGGCGAAGGACAGCGGCAGATGGTACAGCGGTACGGCGGACGCCATACGCCAGAACGTCTTTTTCATCGACCTTTACGATCCCGATTACGTTCTGGTGCTTTCGGGCGATCACGTCTATCAGATGGACTACAACAAGATGATAAGGGCGCACAGGGAAAAGGGCGCCGACGTGACTATAGCCGTTTTAAAGGTGCCGCTCTCCGAAGCGCATAGATTCGGAGTCATGATGACCGACGGCGAGGGCAGAGTCACCGAGTTTGCCGAAAAGCCGAAGGAGCCGAAAAGCGACCTCGCTTCAATGGGCATTTACGTTTTCAGCTGGAAGAAGCTGAAAGAATACCTTAAAAAAGACGCAGAGGACGAAAATTCCGACAACGATTTCGGGAAAAACGTCCTCCCCGCGATGCTCTCGGGCGGAGAAAAGCTTTACGCCTACAGATTCTCGGGCTACTGGAAGGACGTCGGCACGATAGAAAGCCTTTGGGAAGCGAATATGGAGCTTCTTGACAGCCGCGGCGTCAACCTTTGGGACAAAGACCTTAAGGTATACGCGAGAAATCCGAACAAGCCGCCTCATTACGTAGGGTTCGGCGCGGAGGTGCGCAACAGCATGATAGCCGAGGGCTGCAACGTATACGGCAAGGTCGAGCACAGCGTGCTTTTCCCGGGGGTCACGGTAAAAGAGGGCGCCTGTGTGCGCGACAGCGTGATAATGCAGGACGCCGTAATTGAGGAAAACAGCACGGTCATAAAAACGATAATAGACGAAGACACGAAGATACTCGAGGGCGCGCGCGTCGGGGGCGACGGCGAAATAACCGTCCTCGGCGCCAACGTTACGGTAGAGGCGGGCGCGGTCATCCCCGAGGGCGGAAGGACCGAGCCGAAGTCGACCGTTAAGAAGGGGTGAGATAAATGCTTAATAAAGACGTATTCGGACTTATTTACGCCAGCGAAGACAATTACAATCTGCGCGAGCTCGTTATCGAACGGTCGGTCGCCGCGCTTCCGATAGGCGGCAGATACCGCGCGATAGATTTCACTCTTTCCAACATGGTCGAATCGGGCATAAAGAACGTGGGCGTTATAACCCTGAAGAACTATAAATCGCTTATGGACCATTTAGGCTCGGGCAAGGAATGGGACCTTGCCCGAAAGAACAACGGGCTTTTGGTCATGCCGCCTTACGATACGACGGCGAGCAAGGGCATATATCAGGGCATGTGCGACGCCGTTTACAGCAAAATAGATTATCTGCGCCGCGCCTCGCAGGATTATTGCCTGCTATCGGGCTCTTACACCATTTACAGCACCGATTACAGCCGCATGTTCGAGGAGCATATAAAGAAGAACGCCGATATAACGATAATGTATTCGACCGAAGAAAAGAAGACCGACGAGGCGATTTACGACGACGTGCGCCTTTACACCGACGAAGACGGAAGAGTCACGGATATAGAATACGAGTCAAAGCTTTCAAGGTCTAACAAGCTCGGCATGGACGTTTATCTTATGAACAAGACGTTATTAGAGACGCTCGTGCGGAACGCCTGCGCGCGCGGCAAATACGATTTCGTGACCGACGTGCTCATACCTAATATAAATAAGCTTAAGATCTGCGCCGTTCCCCACAAGGGCTACGTCGGCAGACTTACGTCCTTAAACGACTATTTCAATATCAATATGGATATGCTCAAAAAGGACGTTCAGCGCGACCTTTTCGCGGCGGGGCACCCGGTATATACGAAGATCAAAGACGAGCCGCCCGTGAAATATAAAGAGAACGCGAGCGTTGAAAACAGCATACTCGGCGACGGCTGCACGGTCGACGGAAGCGTGGAAAACTGCGTTATTTTCCGCGGCGTGTCCGTCGGGCGCGGCGCTAAATTGCGCAACTGCATAATAATGCAGGAATGCACGATAGCCGAGGGGTGCGAGCTTACGAACGTGATAATCGACAAGTTTTCCGAGATAAAGCACGATATTCGGCTTATGGGCGCGCCCGGTTTCCCGGTCGTCATCAGAAAAGGAGCAATAATCTGACAATGGAAAGACCCTTAAAGGTACTGCTCGCCGCGGCGGAATGCGCGCCGTTCGCGAAAACGGGCGGGCTTGCCGACGTGGTCGGCACCTTGCCCCGCTATTTAAAAGAACACGGCATAGACGCGCGCGTAATACTGCCCTTTCATAAGACGATCAAGGAAAAATACGCGACAGAGCATATATGCAGCTTTTCGGTGCGCCTCGGCTGGAGAAATCAGTACGCGGGCGTTGAAAAGCTCGAAAAGGACGGCGTTACCTTTTATTTCGTCGACAGCGAGTATTATTTCGGCAACGGCATATACTGCGGCGGCGATTTCGAGATAGAGCAGTACTCCTTTTTCGCGCGCGCCGTGCTTGAGGCGCTGCCCGTGATAGATTTCGTGCCCGACGTGCTTCAGGCGAACGACTGGCACACGGCGATGATACCCATGCTTATAAAAACGCAGTACGGCGGCCGTCCGCAGGGCGGCGTAAAGACCCTTCTCACTATCCATAATCTCGCCTATCAGGGCAAATGCGGCTTTAAGCTTTTGTCCGACCTTCTGGGCATAGACGAAAGATACGACACCCCCGAGTTTTTAGAGCTTTACGGGTGCGCCGACGTACTTAAGGCGGGCTGCGTTTTCGCCGACAGGATAAGCACCGTAAGCCCGTCCTACGCAGAAGAGATACGCTCTGACGAGTATTCCGAGGGGCTTTCGGGCATACTCCGCGCCCGCGCCCACGAAACGACGGGCATTTTAAACGGCATAGACACGCAGGCGTTCGACCCGCGCACCGACGGGCGCATAAGGGCGCGCTATTCGGAAAAAAGCCTTTGGCGCAAACGGCTTGATAAGGAAAGTTTGGCGTTCGACTTGGGGCTTTCGGCGGGCGCCGATACGCCGATAGTCGCGACGATAAGCCGCTTTACCCCTCAAAAGGGCTTCGACCTTATAATCCGCGTGCTCGACGACCTGATGCGCGAGGATATTTGCTTTGTCTTTTTAGGGCAGGGCGACAGGTCGTACGAGGACTTTTTCAGAGACGCCGAAAACAGATACCGCGGCAGGATATGCAGCTATATCGGCTTTTCCGAGGACGTTTCGCATAAGATATACGCCGGCGCCGACCTGCTTTTGATGCCCTCGCGCTTTGAGCCGTGCGGGCTTTCGCAGATGATAGCGCAAAGGTACGGGACCCTTCCCGTCGTGCGCGAAACGGGCGGCCTGCGCGATACCGTAAAGCCCTATAACAAATACACCGGCGAGGGAAACGGCTTTTCCTTCAGAAACTACAACGCGCACGAAATGGCTGACGCCGTAAGATACGCGTGCGAAGTTTACAAAGACAAACAGACATTTAAAAAACTTATGATAAACGCCATGAAAGAGGATAACGGCTTCTCGCGCTCCGCGGGGGAATACGCGCGTCTTTTCTCCGGTATGGCTCGGGAGGCAAAATGAACAGGACCGAAAGCATAGGAAAAAACATTCAGGCGAAGCTCAAAAAGACCTTCGGAAAAACCGTCAAAAACGCGTCGCTCGATCAGATCTATAAGGCGGTCGGGCTGTGCGTAAGGGACGAGATAATGGAAAAATGGGCGACCGGCTCGGCGGCGCTCGAAAGCAGCGGGAGCAAGAAGCTGTATTATATCTCGGCGGAGTTCCTTATGGGGCGCGCACTCGGCAACAATATGATAAACCTTTGCGAGTACGAGGAATACAAAAAAGCCCTTCTTGAAATGGGCATAGACTTAGGCGAGATAGAAGAGCAGGAAAGCGACGCGGGGCTCGGGAACGGCGGCCTCGGGCGGCTTGCCGCCTGCTTCCTTGAAAGCCTCGCCACCTTAGGGCTTCCCGCCATGGGCTGCGGCATAAGGTACGAGTACGGGCTTTTCAGGCAAAGGATACTCGAGGGCGAGCAGGTCGAGGTGCCCGACAACTGGATAGAAAAGGGCTACGTCTGGGAGATTGAAAGGCCCGAAGAGCGTTTCGAGGTGCATTTTAACGGCGAGATAGAAGAGATATGGACCGAAAACGGGCTTAAAATAAACCATAAGAATTACCACACGGTCTACGCCGTGCCTTACGATATGCCGATAATCGGATATAAATCGGAATCCCCCGCGACCTTAAGGCTCTGGTCGGCAAGGGCGGTGAACAGGCTTGACTTAGACTTCTTCAACCGCGGCGACTACGTTCACGCGATGGAAGAGCGCGAGCTTGCCGAGGTCATTTCAAAGGTGCTTTATCCCGAAAACAATCACGAGCAGGGAAAGCAGCTTCGCCTCAAGCAGTTCTACTTTTTGGCGTCGGCTACCGTGCAGTCGATGATCAAGTATCACAAAGAGCATTTCGGCGACCTTCACACCCTGCCCGACAAGGTCGCCGTGCAGATAAACGACACGCACCCCACGCTCGCCATACCCGAGCTTATGCGCATACTCATGGACGAAGAGGGCTTTACGTGGGACGAGGCGTTCGATATCGCCCGCCGCACCTTCAATTATACCAATCACACGATAATGGCGGAGGCGCTCGAAACATGGTCTTCGGGCATGCTGCGCGAGCTTCTGCCCCGCATCTACAAGATAATAGAGGCGATAAACGAAAAGTTCTGTGCCGATATGTGGAAGGTCTATCCCGGCGACTTTGAAAAGATATCGGGCATGTCGATAATCGCATATAACGAGATCCGCATGGCGAACCTCTGCATTGCCGTGTGCGGTAAAGTCAACGGCGTGTCTCAGCTTCACGCCGACATACTCAAAAACAAGACCTTTCGCGATTTTTACGTCGCCATGCCGGACAAGTTTTTGGGCATAACCAACGGCATAACCCAAAGGCGCTGGCTCGCCGTGGCGAACCCCAGACTGTGCGCCCTTTTAAAGGAAACGATAGGCGACGGCTTCTTAAAGGACTGGCGCGAGTTTGAAAAGCTTGAAGAGTACCTTGACGACAGCGCGTTCCTTGATAAATTCGCCCGCGTGAAAAGGGAAAACAAGGATTCCTTCGCAAGCTATATAAAGCGCATGCAGGGCACGGTCATAGACCCCGAATCGGTGATAGACGCGCAGGCGAAAAGACTTCACGAGTATAAGCGTCAGCTTTTAAAGGTCGTTCACATACTTCACCTGTACGACAGGATAATGCGCGGCGAGGATATAGGCGACCGCAAGTACACCTTCGTTTTCGCGGCGAAGGCGGCGCCCGGCTACGCCAAGGCGAAGAATATAATAAGACTTATCAACGCCGTGTCCGAGCTTATCGAAAAAGAGCCGCGCGCGAAAGAGAAGATACAGGTCGTCTTCCTTGAAAACTACAGCGTAACAGCCGCCGAATGGCTGATACCGTCGGCGGATATATCCGAGCAGCTCTCTACCGCGGGCAGAGAGGCGTCGGGCACGGGGAATATGAAGTTTATGCTCAACGGCGCCGTGACTATAGGCACCATGGACGGCGCGAACGTCGAGATATTCGAGCGCGTCGGCTCGCCCAACATTTATATATTCGGCGCGAGGGTCGAGGATATAAATTATATGGAGGCGTGCCGCGGCTACAAGCCGGGCGAGTATTACGAGCGTGACGAAAGGCTCCGCCGCGCCCTTTCGATGCTTATCGACGGCACGCTTCCCGCGCCCGAAAGACAGTTTTCGGATATTTACCATTCTCTGCTTTTCGCGACTCACGAGCCCGCCGACAGGTATTACGTGCTCCACGATTTCGACTCTTACGACCGCACCTTTAAGGATATGATAAAAGATTACGAGAACAGGCGCGAATGGAACAAAAAGGCCCTCGTCAACACGGCGCGGGCGGGCTTCTTCAGCTCGGACAGAACGATAGAGGAGTATAACGGGCTTATCTGGAAGTTAAGATGAACTTAAGTTCTTTTTCGGTATTTCACGACTGCGCGAACGAGCTTTACCGCTCGCCCATAGGCGCCGTACGAACGGACGGCGCCGTTTCCCTGCGTGTAAACGTAAAGGATGAAGAGATAACGGCGTGCGAGCTCGTGCTTTTCGACGACGAAAAGACGGATATTATTAATATGTATAAAACCGAGGGCGCGTTTGAGGCGACGGTGTATACGCCTCACGACCCCTGCGTTTTGTGGTATTATTTCAAGCTTTACAAAAACGGCGAATACTTCTTTTACGGGCTGCCCTTAAACGCGAAAAGCGGGCAGGGCGAGCTTTCGCAAAGCCGTCCGCAGGCGTTTCAGCTGACCGTGTTCGATAAAGATTTCAAAACGCCCGAATGGTTTCAAAATGCCGTCATGTATCAGATATTCCCCGACCGATTCGCGAAAAGCGGAGAAACACGCGGCGCGGAATACCACGAAAAAATGGGAAGGCGCGTTCGTCTTCACGAAAACTGGGAGGACGCGCCCGAGTATCTGCCCCTTCCGGGCGAAAGGTTTTACGAGCCGTGCGACTTTTTCGGCGGCGACGTACGCGGCGTAATAAAAAAGCTGCCCTATTTAAAAGACCTCGGCGTGACCGTCATTTACCTAAACCCCGTGTTCGAGGCGGCTTCAAACCACCGCTACGACACGGCGGATTATCTTAGGATAGACCCCATGCTCGGCGATAACGAAGATTTCAAAGAATTGTGCGCCGAGGCGGACGCGCTCGGCATAAAAATAATGTTCGACGGCGTTTTTTCCCATACGGGCGCCGACAGCGTTTATTTCAACAAAAAGGGAAATTACCAAAGCCCGGGCGCGTATCAGGGCGAAAGCTCACCGTATTATAAATGGTATAGCTTTGAAAGCTTTCCGGACAAATATAAATGCTGGTGGGGGTTTGAAAGTCTGCCCGAGGTAAACGAGCGCGACCCCTCCTGGCAGGAGCATATTTTGGGAAAGGTGCTGCCTTACTGGATAGGCGCGGGCGCGCGCGGCGTGCGGCTTGACGTCGCAGACGAGATACCCGACGACGTTTTACGCAAGATAAGAGAGTCGGTAAAAAGCGCCGACCCCGAAGCCGTCGTTTTAGGCGAGGTTTGGGAGGACGCGACGGTAAAGCAGAGCTACGGCTCGCGTCGTAAATACGCTTTGGGGCGGGCGCTCGACAGCGTAATGAATTATCCGTTAAGACGCGCCGTTTTAGATTTCGCGCTTTATAAAAGCGACGCGCACGCGCTCGCGGCGTTTCTGCTTTTCCAGCGTTTAAACTACCCCGGACCGATGTATTACTCTTTAATGAATCTTGCGTCATCTCACGACGTCGACAGGATAAGGAGCGTGCTGGCTTCGGGCCTTGAGGGCAGGGATATGACGCGCGAGCAGCAGGCGACCTTTATTCTGACCGACGAGCAGGACGAACGGGGCGCCGCGCTTCAAAAGATATGCGCCCTTTTGCAGTTCGCCCTTCCGGGCGTGCCGGCGATATACTACGGCGACGAGCTCGGTATGCGCGGCTTTTCCGACCCCTTCAACCGCGGCTCCTTTAAAGCCGAGGGCGTCCGGCTTGACGGCTTTTACGCGTCGCTCGCCCGTATCCGCCGCGAAAACCCCGAGCTGTCGGAAGGCGAGGCGTCCTTTTTCGCGCCCTCTTCGGACGTGCTTTGCGTATACAGGGAAAAGGACGGGGAAGCGTCGCTCGCCGTTATATCCCGCGCGGATGAGTAAAGGCGGGTCGTGTGCGACTTTCTGAAAAACAACCGGGGGCTTACTCGCGCGGCGTATGAAAGGCTCGCGGGGAAAAGCGCCTCTTCGGCGCGCGACCTTCTTTCGGGCGAAAAGGCGGAGGTTTGCGGCAATATGCTGACCTTTAAAGCGCGGCCTTTCGGAACGTATATTTTCAAGCTCGGAAAATAAGCGTTAAAAATGCGAAAAATAATACTTGAAATACCA
>JAFSVO010000061.1 GCA_017444965.1 Clostridia bacterium
CGCTGTTTACGGGTACCGTTTGCTTTTCTCCCGCTATATCCGTGTATTCGGCAAAGGCTTCGTATTTTTCGGCGTCATAGTGAGTCGTCGCCTGCAAGGTTAGCTGATCCGTCGAATAAGACTTTACCGGAAGGTCGTATTCGGTGACCTCGGCTGAAAAGGTCTTCCCCGCGACCCACGCGCCGGAGGTAAAAGCAGACGGCAGGAACTCAAGCGCTTCAAAGCAGGGCGTTTCATCTTTCGCGAGCGCGCCGAAGGGCACAAAAACAAAAAGCGTCAAAAGTGCCAAAAAGGCGCTCAATACTCTTTTCTTCATTTTTGTTCCTCCTTTAAACGCGCCGACAAACAGCCGCCGTAATAATAAAAAAACGCATCCTTAAAGGATGCGACCGCTTGTTTTCGTGCCCCGCTCTGTCCGGCGAAATGCGCCCTTCAGGTTCGATCATCGTCGGTATTCCGGCTCGTACGTTATAAGGATATCTCCTTTGCGCCTGCCGTTCAGCCTTCCCGGGATTGCCCGGTGACCGGCTTTCGCCGCGAACGACACGCTCCCGTACCTACGGCAACGGGTAATGCGACGGAATTGCTTTAAAGCTCACCGTCTTCCCTAATCGCCGCGCCTTCCGAAACCGTCCCGGCGGGCGACACGATGCAGCATATTCAGTTTATTACATTTAAAATATATCACCGCTTTTCGCGTTTGTCCATAGCTTTTAAGGCGATCCCCGCATAAAATTATCCCGCGCGGACACTTCCGCGCGGGATAAAACGCTTTGCCGTTATTTACTTTGTAAGGGTTATCGCCGCGCGGAAGGGAACGCCGTCCGCCAGTGAGAAGACCTTTATCTTGGCGGCTTCGCCGAAGGCTACCGTTCTGTTCGCGTCGGTTATCTTCTTAACGCCGATTATCCTTTCGTTCGCGTCGTACTTTGCGGCAAATATCTGATCGCTTACCGTGCCGGTGATAACGACGTTGTCGCCGTCCTTGACCGCGTTGAAATCGTCAGCCTCAACGGTCACGGTGGTGAGCATAAGGATCTGGGTGAAGGTCGCGTCGCCGGTGGCGGCGACTATCGTGTAGGTGCCGGGGGTGTTAAATCTTAACGTGACGCAGCCGTCTTCGTCGGTAACGGCGCCTTCTATTTCGGTAAGAGCGCCGGTATCGAGGTCGACGAGACAGATCTGCGCGCCTTCGGCGACGTCTGCTTCGTCGGATGCGACCATCTCAGCCTCGTCCGCGAACTTGGACGCGCTCATGGCGAAGAAGCTGTTGAGCGTAAGGTCAAGGCCGACGTGAGCTTTCGTTTCAAACGTGCGGCTGTAGTTGCCTGCGCCGTCGGTGAACCAGTTGATGCTGTCGCCGTAAGACTCGTCTTCATAGAAGAAGAACTCAACAAAGTCGCCGTCGGTCACCGCCTGAGTCGTAACGGTCGTCGCGTTGTAGTTGTTGGCGTCATACTTGGTGCCGTCGTTCGCCATTGCGTGATTGAGAAGGAAGCCGCCGAAATACTCGGCAGAAGATACGCCGAACTGCGTATCGGGCGAGCCGTACTGACCTATCTTAAGGAAAGTCGCGGCAGTGGCTTCGGTAAACTCGTCGCCGAAGGTAAGCTCGTGCGCCTTAACGAGAACGTCGAGGACGGATACGCCGTCGACCGAATCTTCAAAGCCGTAGCTTTCGGCAAGGTCGCTCGACACTTCGGCGTCAAAGGCGGGGGCGTGAAGGAACGCGCCGCCGAACTGGGAAGTGAAGCTGACGGTCGCGACCTCGGTAACACTTTCGGTCACGAGATTGACCTTAAAGCTCTTGCTTTCGCCGTTATAGGTCGCTCTGACGTAGAAGGTGCTTTCCTCAGCCTGGTCGGTGACGGTAAGCACGCCGTCCTTTATCGAGGCGCCCTTAATATAATTGAAAAAGCCGTTGATGTCGTCGGGATCTTCAAAGTCCCACTCAAGATAGTTGTCGCCGTTAATGGATATCTCCCACCCGGCGTCAGCGCCCGCGACGGGAGCGCCGTCAACGGTAAGCGTATATTCTTCCTGCGCGGCAGGCTGACCCGCTTCGGGGATAACGATGTTCTTTTTGCCCGAAACGCTGAGGTTCGCGGCAAAGCACGACATGACCATCGCGGCGACGAGCAGCGGAATTACGAACAAAGCTCTTTTCTTCATAGGTATACGTCCCCTTTTATGATTATTATCGTTTACATTGTATCATCCTTTTCTTTGCGTGTCAATCATAAAAACAGATTTAAAGCAATTAAATAAAACTGTAAATAAAGGTTGCCTTTTTTTATCCGTTATTGTATAATTTTCATAAAGGGCGCCGGTCGGCTGCCCGTCGTTTTATTTATTTTCACGGCTTTTAGCAATTATTTAAACACACGGAAGGAGCAGAAAATGAGAAAAGTATTTGCATTGTTGTTGGCGCTTGTTATGGTCGCGGCGGCGTTCGCCGGCTGCGGCGGAAAGAAGCCGGTCGAGGCGAGCGGCGTTTTCCGCACCTATTTTACCGCCTTTCCGCCCACGCTGAACACATGGCGTCCCGGCGGCGGCGACACAAGCACCGGCAAGATAACCGGTCTTGTCAAGGCGGGCTTCTATACCGATGAGCCTACCGAGGACGGCGAAGGCTGGCGCTGGGTCTGCGAGCTTGCCGAAGACTTCCCGCAGAAGATGGACGAAGAGGGCAAGGTATGGCGCATAAAGCTGAAAAAAGGTCTTAAATGGGCAAACGGCGAAGATCTTGACGCGAACGATTATATTTATTCGATCAAACAGGCTATAGACCCCGTGCAGCTCAACTCCGTGTCGGGTCTTTTCAACAGCGCTCAGTTAAAGCTCGTGAAAGCTTACGATTACTATATGCAGGGTTCTACCGGCGTTCCCGTTTCCTTTGACGAGGTCGGCGTAAAGAAGATAGACGATTACACGATAGAGCTTACCGCAGAGCAGGGCGTCGCACAGATAAACGTCCTGCGTTTCGGCGGCGGCGTCGGCTTTGTAAACGAAACGGTCTACGAAGCCGGTATGTCGGAAGACCGCTCCTTTACCGACTACGGAACGGCGATCGATAAGTATGTCTGCAACGGTCCCTTTATGATAACCGAGTGGATACCGGACGCCAAGATCACTCTTGAAAAAAATCCCTATTACGTTCTTGCGGATAAAATACATATCAAGTCCATCGAGTTCTCCCTCGTCCCCAACTCGCAGACGGCTATTGAGCTTTTCCAGCAGGATAAGCTTGACTACTGCGCACTTTTATACACCGACTGGGAAAGTTTTGAGGACGACCCGAGAGTTTACGAATACTTCAACGACTCGCTTATGTATATGATGATAAACGTAGGCAACCCGAGTCAGAACAACCTGCTCGGAAGTCTTGATTTCCGCAAGGCGCTTTACTACGGCATTGACAGAAATTCCATAGCCGAAGCGATAGGCGTTTACCCGGCGACCCGATACGTCCGCCGCTCCGTTATCGGCGACAGCAATACCGGCGAATCCTTCGTAAGTATTCCGCAGGATTATGTAAAGACTCCCGAGGAATCATACGACGTGCCTCTCGCAAACCAATACCTCATGAAAGCGTATGAGGAAAAAGGGCTTGAGAGCGCGACCGAACAGATCCTGCTTTCCGAGACCGCGACCCATATAAAGGCGGTCACCGAAATACTGCAGAAGCACTATAACGACATATTCAACGGCAAACTGACCGTGACCATAAGGCAACTGCCGCCGACCCAGGCGCAGACGCTGCGGCGCTGGCACGAAGACGACCCGACCTCCTTCGACATCGCGCTCGGAAGTCTTCTCCCCTCTTCGACCGACGTGCGCGACAGTTTCAAGTACTATATAAGTTCTTATAATCCCCCGCGCTCCAAGTGGTCGAATCCCGAATTCGACAAGCTTTACGCCGAGGTTCAGGGACTTGATCTTTACAACGATACCGAAGAGATAGTTTCCAAATGCCAGCAAATGGAAAAGATACTTCTTGACGAAGTGGTTATCAACCCCGTTTACGAGCGCCCCGAAAAGGTTCTTTACTCCGAGCACGTGCATCTGCCCGTCGAGCATTACGTCATCGGCTTCGGCTTCGGCGAAAGATTCATGACGATAGACTGACCCTTTTAAACTTATCCCCGCAGGCGCGCCTGCGGGGATATTTATTGCTTTTCACGCGGGTTTATGATATACTGACGGTAACAATTACCGGGAGGAAGAAATGA